>CAZVLV010000280.1:0-2517 GCA_964628015.1 uncultured Aquiluna sp.
ATGGCTTTGGCTGCACTCTGTCCCTTGGATATTCGTGAACAAGTGGATATACAGGAACAAGCCCTTCCGATTGAGTACACGATTGAACAACTATTGCAATATCGGTTTGACCCTCGAAGTGAATCAGATCTTGCGGGGCATACCGTCGGCAATATTCTCCTCACTGCACTGTGGAGTCAAGGATTTTCTACAGTAGACGGGCTAGACATATTAGGTTCAATGCTCAACGTTCAGGGACGAGTGCTTCCCGCGAGTATTGAACCTACTGTCATCTCGGCGAAAATCGAAGTGACGGACCATTCATCCATGACCTACCCGAAAGAAGTAATCGGTCAGGTAGAGGTAGCGAGTGCCGAGGGCGAAGTTGTGAGCATTGGATTGGAGCCCGGCTCACCCGCAGTGAGCACAGAAGTTATCACGGCCATTCATCAGTCTGACTTTCTGATTTTTGGTCCAGGTTCATGGTTCACATCCGTGGTACCCCATTTATTGATTGCTGATATTTATTCAGCGATTCAGGCCAGTAATGCACGGAAGATTCTGGTGGTCAATCTTGCGCCACAGGCCGGCGAGACTTCTGCTTACACTCCGGTTGATTATCTGCGGTCGTGGGGAAAGTTTGCCCCCGAAATCACCATCGATGTTGTTATTGCAGATCCCGCTTTCATTGTTGATCAGGCAGAGTTTGAAGACGCGGTGAACAGCTTGGGCGGCAGCGTGGTGTGGTCAACAGTGGCTCACACCCCGCAAGCACATGACCCAGTCTTATTGGCAGAGGCATTCGATAAGGTTCGTGCAATGAAAAGAGGCACTTCATGGCAATGACAGCTGAAGTAAAGGATGAACTCAGCAGAGTCGAAGTAACAAAGGCATGTTGCCGCAAGGCGGAGGTCTCAACGATTCTCAGATTCGCCAGCGGCCTCCATATAGTGAATCGCCAAATCGTGGTGGAGGCAGATTTAGACACCGGAGCCGCAGCCCGCAGATTGCGCAAAGATATTTTTGACATTTACGGTCACGAGAGTGACATTGCCATGGTGCAGGGCACAGGAATTAAAAAGGGAACTCGGTACTTGGTTCGAGTTGTGAACGGCGGTGAAGCCCTAGCTCGACAGACTGGAATCGTTGATGCGAGCGGCAGACCAGTTCGCGGTCTGCCTCCAGCAATTGTTGCTGGCGCCCTATGCGACTGTATTTCGGCTTGGCGTGGTGCCTTCTTGGCTCATGGTTCACTCACTGAGCCGGGGCGTTCTTCATCCCTAGAGATTACGTCGCCTGGGCCAGAGGCCGCATTAGCTCTTGTGGGTGCCGCTAGGCGCCTGGGAATCGCCGCGAAATCTCGGGAAGTTCGCGGAGTGGATCGTGTGGTTATTCGCGATGGCGATGCTATCGGCGCAATGCTCACCAAATTGGGCGCACACGAATCCATGATGGCTTGGGAAGAGCGTCGCATGCGCAGGGAAGTTCGAGCGACCGCCAATCGATTGGCAAATTTTGATGACGCCAATTTGCGGCGAAGTGCACGTGCTGCAGTGGCAGCGGGAGCACGTGTGCAAAGGGCATTGGAGATTCTGGGGTCAGATGTACCAGACCACCTGGTGATTGCTGGAAGGCTCCGCATGGAACATCAACAGGCCAGCCTTGAGGAATTGGGTGCGTTGAGTGATCCACCCATGACTAAAGATGCCATTGCGGGTCGAATTAGGCGCCTATTGGCGTTGGCAGATAAGAGAGCGGCTGATTTGGGCATTCCTGATACTGAATCGGCGGTGAATGCAGCCGAGGTTGCCGACTAACTCGGCAATTGGATAGCCGGGTGTTTCACAACCCGTGTTTTGCACTAGCGTTAGCCATGAGGAGATCGTAAGATTGATTGTGCTGTAAGCGTTTACAAATATGAGGAGATGGCATGAAGGTCGGGATTAATGGGTTTGGTCGAATTGGTCGGAACTTTTTCCGGGCAGTACGGGACAGCGGTGCGGCCATCGAAATCGTGGGCATCAACGACCTCACCGATACCAAGACGTTGGCTCACCTGTTGAAATACGACAGCATTTTGGGTCGCCTTGGCGTTCCTGTAGTTGCCGAGGAAGGCGCCATCGTGGTCGATGGAGTCAGAATCCCGGTATTTGCCGAGAGGGATCCTGCCAATCTGCCATGGAAGTCTGTGGGAGCTGAAATAGTTGTGGAATCAACGGGCTTCTTTACTGACGCCGCCTCGGCCAAGAAACATTTGGAAGCTGGTGCCAAGAAAGTAATTATTTCTGCTCCAGCGCAGGGCGAGGACATCACAATTGTTATGGGTGTCAACGACCATGACTACAACCCTGAAACTGACAACATCATTTCGAACGCATCCTGCACCACCAACTGCCTTGCCCCTATGGCAAAGGCCATTGACGATGCCTTTGGAATTGAACGAGGTCTTATGACCACGATCCATGCTTACACAAATGACCAAAGTATTTTGGATTTCCCGCACAAAGACCTTCGCAGGGCGCGTGCAGCCGCAATTAA
>CAZVLV010000281.1:0-2514 GCA_964628015.1 uncultured Aquiluna sp.
CGTGGAACTGAAGAACACATTCACCGTACCCGCTGACATTGACACTGCATGGAAGACGTTGCTTGACGTTGAAGCCATTGCCCCTTGCATGCCTGGGGCAACTTTAGAGAGTGTTGATGGAGACAATTTCACCGGAAATGTCAAAGTGAAATTAGGCCCCGTGTCCATGACCTACGGTGGCGAGGCTCACTTCGTGAGCAAAGATCATTCAGGGCACAAAGCGGTGATCGAAGGAACGGGCAAGGAAGCTCGAGGTTCAGGAACCGCCAAGGCGCTGGTTACGATTGAATTGATTGCTGAGAATCCCACCACTACTCGTGTTGAAGTAGCCACCGACCTCACCATAACGGGCAAAGCTGCTCAGTTTGGTAGGGGAGTGATGCAGGATGTTGCTGGCAGGTTGGTCACTCAATTTGCGGGAAATCTCGAGACACTCATTGGCGCTCAAGAAGGAACAGCTTCCTCAGGGGAGGCTCCTCCTGCTCAGATTAAGCCGACCGAGGCTTTGGATCTGGGTACGGTTGCCATGGCGCCTGTTCTCAAGCGAGTGGTACCCGTTGTGATTATTCTTGCAGCAGTTATTGGCGTGGTGTGGTACCTCGTTGCTCGTTAGGGATCGGAGGGCGCTGTTGTGACGATTGCGAGCGAAATAGCGTCACCTGAAGATCTGGCCGCGGAACTTGAACGCAATGGCTATCTTGCAGACCCAGGATTAGCAATTTCACTTTTCCTTGCTATGAAATTGCCGCAACCGCTTCTCCTTGAGGGTGAGGCGGGGGTTGGTAAGACGCAAGCGGCTAAGTCACTAGCCCAGTTGCTCGATACGCCTTTGATTCGATTGCAATGTTACGAAGGCATTGATGCATCCGAGGCGCTCTATGAATGGAACTACCCTCGACAACTTCTATCGATTCGCGTGGCGGAATCTCAAGGTCTCGAGTTGGAAGAACAATCACTATTTTCGCGGGACTACCTCATTGATCGTCCACTCCTGCAAGCGATTGAACATGAGGGCCCTAACCCTGCCGTACTTCTTATCGATGAAATTGATAGAGCTGACGAAGAATTTGAGGCGTTCCTGTTTGAAATGCTCGCCGAATGCACTGTTACGGTGCCGGAGTTAGGAACTATCCGGGCTAAAGTCCCCCCAATAGTTATTTTGACATCCAATCGGACTCGAGATTTACACGATGCTCTGAAACGCCGGTGTCTCTACCACTGGATTGAGTACCCAGATATTGAGCAAGCCACAAAGATTATTCACACTAAGTTGCCCGATACGAACCCACTGCTTATCCAGGAAATTTCAGCTGCAGTGCAGCGGATTCGTAGTCTCGATATACAGAAACCACCGGGGATCGCTGAAGCGATCGATTGGGCTCATGCAGCTCAACTACTCGGCGTCACAGCCTTAACGTCGGAAGATATTGATACAACTCTTGGATCAATTGTGAAGTATCGCGAAGACCGCGCTGTGGTCATGGAAAAGGGTCTGGATTGGGTTGCAGGCGAATAAAGATCAGGGACTTCCAGAGATATCTGCTGCCTTTGGACATCACCTCCATGCTGCAGGTATCCCGGTAACGCCTGAACGCAGCTCCCGATTTGCAGAATCAATTGCTCTCGTTGAACCGCGTACCATCGACAATCTGTATTGGGTGGCCAGAGCCACTTTATTAACGAGCCATGATCAGATCCCAACTTTCAATCGGATTTTCTTTCACTACTTCCAAGGAATGTTCAGCCTTGGCGATCTTCGCGAGCCTGAAGAAGTTTCACCTCGCGCTACTGCAAGCACGGGTTCGAGCGAAAGGCCACCTCACGAATCTCCGAACAACTCCGAAGGGCAATCAACACCGCAGGCAACATCAGCGACACCAGGGGAATCCGCTGGCCATGAAGTTGACTCAGACAATGTGAGTGCACTTGCGGCAGTGAGTGAGAAAGAAAGACTCAATGATCGACCATTCTCGGCGCTCACAGAGGAGGAGTTGGAACTCATTGCGAAGCTTGCTGCCGAGTTAGAAGTGGTGCCACCTTCGCGGGTAGGAAATCGAAGGAAAAGGCATAAGCGTGGCGATGAATGGGATATCCGAGCCACCCTGAGAAAAGCGCATCGGACGGGTGGTGACCCTATCCATAGAGTGTTGCGCCGTAAGGATCAGCGTCCACGAAAAATAGTGTTACTCGCCGATGTCTCTGGATCCATGGAACCCTATGCCCGTGTCTATCTTCACTTTATGCGCGGTGCGGTACGGACAATTCATGCCGAGGCATTTGTCTTTGCGACTCGGCTGAGTCACATCTCTCGATCCCTTCGTATGGGTCAGGTTGATCTTGCTTATGAAAAAACCGCAGAAGTGGCCACAGACTGGTCAGGCGGAACAAGAATCGCTGGATCGATTCAAGAGTTTATTAATTCATTTGGCAGACGGGGCATGGCGCGCGGTTCGGTGGTGGTCATAGTCAGCGACGGCTGGGAGACAGGGGATCCGAGTGAGTTAGCACGAACCA
>CAZVLV010000282.1:0-2509 GCA_964628015.1 uncultured Aquiluna sp.
GTGCCGTACAAAAAACAATTGGCGTCCAATTGAGATCCGCTCGCAGAGTCCGACAAATCTCTGTGCCATCGAGCCGGGGTAAGCCAACATCCAGAACAAGTAGGTCAAAATTCTCGCTCTGGGCTCTAGACAACCCTGCTAATCCATCAGACTCGTGAACGACCTCGAATCCGTCTCGAGTCAAATACAAGCTAATAAGGTCAGCAATCGCCTTCTCGTCTTCGACGATCAAGACTTTCACGGGAAAGTCGCCTTCAACACGATTCCACGTTCATGAGTGCCATGAAGTGAGTGACCACGTCACTGCTACTGGGACTTTTTGCCAAAGCCCATCATGGACATCACCTTGCCCACGACGCCTCCAAGAACAACCATGCCCGCGGCAATCCAGAAGAGAACCCAATTGGCCCAGACAACAGCCAGCGTTCCCACGATGAATGCCACTGTGATGATGACTACCGCGGTCCAGGCTGCAGGAGTCGAGCCATGATCCGCATGAACTGCATGATCAGCATTATGTGTGTGGCTTGGATTCTGATGTGAAGTCATGAGGGTATTTAACCACGAGCCTTCAGGAGCAATTCCTTAATCCGTTTTTGTGGCTTGTCAGCAGGTTTAAGGCTTGTCACTAGGATTTACGGCTTGTCATCAGGTCCAATTGTTGGATCAATACCTTGGTCAAGCGCTTTCCATGGATCACTTGGTGGCTCTGAGGGATCGTCTCGACGATATTTTCTTCCCAACTGTGGCCAGTGCGGTCCCATGACTACAACACTCACACTTGTCAGCACCAACCCAACGCTCAGAACAATGACCAGCGATGTCCATCCGGACACTCCCTCGATATCGCTGCTCAGTGCAGCGACGACGGTGACTGAGGATACTCCGGCAGTGGCCACCCCAATGATTCTTCTTCCCCAAGCACCTGTAGCGATAACACCCAAAACTGCACAGATGGCGATGACAGATGACACAGGAATGAGGGGAATGATCTGTGTTCCATCTGCAGCCTGAGTGACAACAAGACCACCTAATTCAGGATCGGAACGTTCATCTATCCACGTGGCCGAGCCAGACCAGAACAGAACCGCTGCTAGACCCAATTGAGTCACTATGAAAACTGCATATTGCTTGCGAATATTCATGCAAGTAACTACTTACGAGCAGACATCAGATGGGCTGTTTTTACTGCTCTCAGGACAGCTGCAGCTTTATTCACACATTCGGCACTCTCGGATTCCGGAATGGAATCGGCCACCACTCCTGCCCCCGCCTGAACGTACGCGACATGATCCTTGATCAACGCCGTGCGGATGGCAATTGCCATATCCATGTTTCCTGCGAAATCCAGATATCCAACACAGCCACCATAAAGTCCTCGGCGAGTAACTTCGAGTTCTTCAATGATCTCCATGGCCCGAGGTTTCGGTGCACCCGACAGCGTGCCTGCAGGGAAAGTGGCACGTAGTGCATCCATAGCAGACCGAGAAGGACGCAATTTTCCCGTGACGGTCGACACAAGGTGCATCACGTGTGAGTAGCGCTCCACATGCATGAAGTCATGCACCTTCACACTCCCCGGCTCACAGACCCTGCCAAGATCATTGCGGCCTAAATCCACCAACATGAGGTGCTCGGCACGTTCTTTCTTATCTGACAGCATTTCCTCGGCGAGAGCCCGATCGACCTCAGGTATGACCGATCGCCAACGAGTACCTGCGATTGGATTAACCGTGCATGCTCGATCATGTACTGTCACAAGGGCCTCAGGAGACGATCCCACGATCTCGAACTCTGTACGCGTTATGTCATATGCACTCGGAATTCGAAGTATGTACATGTATGGACTTGGGTTGGATGCCCTCAATGCCCTATAGACATCGAATCCGGATGATTCACACGGCATCTGAAATCGCTGAGACAAGACAACTTGGAACGCATCACCAGCGCGAATGTATTCCTTTACCCGCTCCACTTTGTCAAGGAAATCCGGCTCAGCCTTAATCTCGAGTTCGATCGATTCCGGAAGAATCGTTGCACCTGAGATATGAGAACCAGAAATCGCATTGAGCATGCTGGTTAATCTCTCAAGTGCATCTGAATAGGCATCGTCAACTCGCGCTGGGGAATTGTCATAGTTGATTGCATTGGAAATGAGGGTTACCGACCCATTTAAGTGATCCACAACCGCCATATCAGTTGCCAAGAGAAAAGCTAGGTCCGGAATTCCCAGTTGATCGAAATTCGAGCTACCAATGTTTTCCCACTGGCGGACAATGTCATAAGCCAAATAGCCAACCATTCCACCCGTAAGCGGAGGAAGATCCGACCTGAACGCCTCTGTGTGCAAAATCTTCAAGGCTGAAGTGATGATGTCAATTCCTGAACCCTCTAGCGGAATCCCTTCTGGCACCCGCCCCGTCCACTGTGCTGTGCCGTCCTTCTCCGTTAGTAAAGCATGGCTGTGAACTCCTATAAATGAATACCGGGACCACTGCACACCTGCTTC
>CAZVLV010000283.1:0-2507 GCA_964628015.1 uncultured Aquiluna sp.
TTTCAGGAACATATGAATCCGCCCTGATTGCGAGTCGGGAGATGGATATTCCAATTCGTGTCATTGACTCCCGAAATGTGGGCCTTGGCTTTGGTTTGGCGGTGTTGGACGCTGCCCGTCGCAGAAAACCCATGGATCTTGATGCCATGGTTCAGTCAATTGTGAATCAATCTGCTGATACCGCTGTGTATTTCTATCTCGAATCATTGGAGTATTTGAGAAGGGGAGGGCGCATCGGTACCACAAGCGCGATTCTGGGCACGGCACTCTCCGTGAAGCCCATTCTCCAGTTGAGCAACGGTGAGATCGTTCCATGTACCAAAGTGCGCACTCAGGCAAAGGGACTCGCGAGGTTGGTCGAATTGGCTTTGGGGAGTTGTCGACCCGATGTTGAGTATCAATTTGGAGTGCAGCACCTTGGCGCACACAAACAAGCTGAACACTGTGTGGATCTGTTGCGGGCAGAACGTCCCGGAGCGGAGGTTCTCGTGTCTGAAGTGACCGCTGTGGTGGGCGCACATGCCGGTCCTGGATTGGTCGCTGTGATTGCCAGTCCATTGATTGATGATGATTGATTGATGATTATTGATTAACACTGATGTGCGTTCGTCCACAGGAACTCACAAGGGTCTAGAAAACGTCCGTGTCGACGCTTAGCGTCAATGCATGCTGGGATTCACCAAGACAACGAGTTCAAAGGCTTCAGATCGCTTGCGACTTGCCATGGATCAATGGAAGATCCAACCCCCACCAACCGATCGAGAAACGCCCCCACCCGCACAGCGACAACGCGCAGTTGTGGATCAGGTGGATTCCCCTAAACCGGGCATGCAGATTTCGTGGAGCCCACGTTCACTCAAGGCCTTTGGAGCTATAGCCGCCGCCTTACTTGTTGTTCTAGGGTTTCAATGGTGGAACTCCCAGCCAGGTGATTCGCCTTCCATCACACAGGGCGCGATAGGTCAAGACGCATTCGGACAAGACGCATTTGGACAAAACGCATTTGGCATGGAGTCGCCAACAGGCTTGGAATTGGACGCAGGGCTGAGTGCGGGCGTTAACACGATGGATGTGGGGGTCACCGTCCACGTTGCAGGCGCCGTGAAATCACCTGGCCTGTATCAACTCCCCATTGGTTCCAGAATTGCCGATGCCATTGCGGCTGCGGGTGGGACAACAAAGAAAAGTGCAGCAGATTCGGTGAATTTAGCGCGGGAATTAGTTGATGGCGAACAAATTCTTGTGGGAGCACAAGGAATCTCGGGTCAAGTGGGCATTAGCATCAACAGTTCTTCTGCCGAACAACTTGAGGAATTACCTGGGATTGGTCCAGTTCTAGCAGAGCGGATCGTGGATCATCGGACAGCCCAAGGGCCATTTACTGCAATAGACCAACTAGCAGAAGTGTCTGGAATAGGTGATTCGGTACTCGAAAAGATCCGCTCTGCGGCGACTCTTTAGCGCGAGTCCGAAGATACCGCAGATTGCACTCGTGACTCATGGATCTGCGCCTTATCGTTCCCGCTCTGGGTGTGTGGTGCGGTGCAGCGGTCACCTACTTCTTCACGGGGGTAAACGCAGGAGTCTATGAACGACATGACCGAGCAGGGTTCGTCTTCATCTGTGGGGTAGTTGTACTTGTTGTAGGCATGCTTGTCACCTACCTGAGACGTAATTCCCCTGTGCACATGGTGGTGGCTATCGGGATCTGTGCAATAGCGGGCGGAGCCATTGCGGCCAGCCTGAATGTGTCCGCCCACACTGGTTCGCCAATTTCCGAATGGATAACGGATAAACAACACGTTGTTATAACAGGAGTAGTGACAACAGAGCCCGATGACAAAGCCACCTCCGCTCAAGCGGTCTGGAAGACTCCCGTCGTTCAGCAATTCACATTAGCGTCCACAACCATCTCATCACGGTCAATTGAGTTACCGATCTCGGTTGAGGTGGCACCTTTCCTCGATGTTCCAGCGGTTGGCTCCGAAGTTGTCCTCGAAGGCACCTTAGGAGAATCATTCCGGTACGGAAATTTCGCAGCAGCACTGAACGGTGTGGAAACTATTCACCAGACCTCCGATCCCGGAATCGTTGATTGGCTAGCCAACTCAATGCGCAATGGGTTACGGGAGGCACTCGTGGGTATTAATCCCGGTTCAGGGTCGCTGGTAGCGGGTTTGGCTATTGGCGATGAATCGGATATGCCTGCGCAGCTTGAAGCAAACATGCGGACGAGCGGATTAGCGCATCTCACAGCTGTGTCCGGTGGAAACGTTGCGATCGTTCTCGCCCTCGTGATCGGATTGTGTGCTGCCCTTCGGATTCAACTCCTTGGAAGGGTTGTCATCTCCCTGCTCGCATTAGCTTTTTATGTTGTTCTTGTTCAGCCTCAGCCAAGTGTCATGCGCGCGGCCACCATGGGCGCAATTGTTGTTCTCGCATTATTGGTTGGTGGTCGGCGGGCAGGGCCATCAATTCTGTCTATGGCAATCATTATTCTGATTCTG
>CAZVLV010000284.1:0-1753 GCA_964628015.1 uncultured Aquiluna sp.
GAACCACGCCACATAGATCGGTGCAGACCCCAGAGCATTTAGTGCTGTTTGGGGAAGCATGCCCATAGTTTGCTCCTCCACCGCCAATCTGGGCCGTCCGTAATAGCCAAGCGAGGCGGTGGCGGCCAATAAGGTACCCAAAATGATGACCACAGCAGACTGAACTTTCGCATTGCCGGGTGGATGGCGCATCATCTGCAAGACAACGATGAAGACCAGGGAAACGGGCAGCGCGGCGATACCAAAGGCTTGTGCAAGAGTCTCTGACACATTGACTGGTGCGGTGACTCTTGCGGTGGGATCCAGATCGTTGAGAATGTAAGCTTCAATGGGACCCATGAGTGTGTCATTAATGGCCGGAACTAGTGCTCCAAGGGAACCAAGGTAAGTCGCGAGAGCTAGGAGCGGGAGGGCGCCGCCAAAAATCACTGCAAGTCTGTGGCTCCTCAAAAGCTGACGTCATTGTTGGGTAAAGATTAAGGCCATGAAGGCCGCAGTCAGAAACGGCACTCCTTGATTTGCGCGAACAACTACAGAAAGAACTGCCAGAGCACTTGCTGAACCAAGAAGCAAATTGGGACCTATGCTGGATCCACGAAGCGCCAGAAGGAACAAGAGAACAGACAACTGTGCGAAAAAGGTGAAAACGACTGAAGGCCAGGGCCATAACGGCAGTGCATAGGCGAAGATCCCCCATGATGGACACAGCAACACCCAAATCCCTGACAAGACCAGTGATGTTGGTGGCCTTATGTTCATGACGCGGGCTACGCCATAAGCAGAGACAGCAATTCCAGCAAGAAGTAGAGCATTGAAGACACGCAGGGTAACCAGTTCCGGTGAAAACAACTTCAGTACGCTGCCCTGGATGAGGGCCGTTAGGGGCCCGTAACCACTAACGACGTCAATGTGGACTCGTAGGCCTTCTGCCACGGCCAACGCAACCGCATATTGCGCACCGTCATGCTGTGGGTCAGGATCGAGTGGCGCGAAGGGGACAAAAGCGATCAATGACAAAACGAGGAGGCTCGGGGCCGCAACTAGATCAGGCCATATAGATGGCGGAAGGCGATAAGGACGTGTCCGTAGCCCACGTGTTAGTGCCACGCTAGCAGACTACCGAAAGAAGTGGTGAAGGATGACCCGAGCACGTTTAGTGGACATGTGTTCTCGAGGGTCAGGGGTGGTGGATTGAGCTGGCTCTTCGGTGGTTCAAGATCTGGAACAGTTTTCGGTCTGATTGGCACGGGTCCTGGACCTAGCCCGACAGCCGTCCCGATCAGAGGTCAAGTTAACCTGGGTCAATTCCAAAGAACAACGGTGCGGGGTCAGTGGTAACTACACTGAGTGTTATCTCTAGAACCCTGCGGTCGGTCCGCTCAATCACTATTCCGTTGAAACAGCATCGGTTCCGACACTAGTCCCTTTCTCATAACACACATTGAATCAACAAACTTGAGCGAGATTAGGCCCGCAGACTCATCCATCAAGCCTAAGGATTGAGAATGGAAATAGGGACGATGCAGGTTATCGGCAAGTGACTTTAGTACTTCCATGCTCGACCCTCGTCGACGTAAACCACCTCCCCAAGAAGGCCAGTAACTCGTGTGGAGGTCCTCGACAATATAGGTGCCCCCAACGTTCAGCAATGGAAATAGGGTCTTGAGTGACGTGATGACGTCACTTGAGACGTGACTGCCGTCATCGATAACAAAGTCAATGCCCCCCATTTCTGCTACTACTGCCCGCAGAA
>CAZVLV010000284.1:1763-2500 GCA_964628015.1 uncultured Aquiluna sp.
CATCGTCTTGAGAGCCTATTCGCACCGTTCCGTGAGGGCTGTCTCGACCAGCGCAAGTTGGGTCATTGTCAACGCCAAAGATTACCGCTTTCTCGCCCAGAAAGGATCTCCACAAAGCCAATGAGCCGCCCCGCTGCACGCCAATCTCCAGCAAGTGAATGGGTTTGCCTGAGTTATTGCGAACCCATGTGTCAAGCTCCTCGAAGTAAATGGAGAAGTAGTGCCACCACTTCTGGAACGAAGGAAGTCCCCCCTCCAGCGCCAGCAGTTCAAGTTGATTTCTGACTTCCAGTGGGGCAGACGTGGACGCCCGTAGGAGGCTTTCATCAGCCGGCCGTGTCCTTAGATAGTGGATGAGGTCACCGGGCCTTGCACTAGCGATCCGGCGGTCACGCATCTCGTGAATCAGTTGTCCCAGCGTGCTTATGAGTGATTTCTTCACCTGTCAATCCTAAGTCAGTGAAATCGTTGCTTGGGCACTGGTGGTAGGCGCTCGAATCATGTTGCGTTGCAGTCATCAGAACAGCATGTTGACTGTTTTCATTAGTTCTGTATTTAACGCCGGGCATCGAAGCCTTCGGCACGGAATCATGCCGCTCACTCTGGCTTGCACCCGGATAATCCTCTAAATGGACGATTCGCCAATCTTTGGGGTGCCGGTCTGAGCGATTTCTGACATTGGCGATCGGAGTGTGTTCGTCGATAGCCAGGCTGGCCCCGTGTAGAAATTTGGTCAT
>CAZVLV010000285.1:0-1700 GCA_964628015.1 uncultured Aquiluna sp.
TCTCACCCCTCTGGTTTTTCGGGGGGATTACCGTTGGAGTGGCACCCAGGCGCCATTTCCAATGAACGATCGGCTTTGACTCCAGATCAATGCCACGCTCACTCAAGAGCATGCTGGCAGCACGCTCTGCCCTGGCATGAAGGATCGTTGCGCCGTCATGAGTCACTAGTGCGTATTGCGCCCGGGGTTTCTTTTCGTTGATCGGGATGTTCTGCCATCCTGCTGGTAATGACGTTTCCGGGGTGGCTGGCCATGAGTCTGATGTCGTGTTCAGTACAGTGTCTGCGTAGGTCGCTTGCCCTCCCGTCAATAGTGCCAAACACGAGAGCTGGACAAACAATTTCATAGCAGGTCCTCAATAGCAAAAATGGATATCAAGTTGATTTTGAACTTTATCCATCCGTTTGCCAGAGGCTCTTGGCGGTAGGTTGCCCACCCCTCAGGGGTCTCTGTATGCCAGCGCAGTTCACCACCTTCGAGCCCCAGTTCATACGCAGTATTGCCCATCTCGCTGGATATTCCCTGCTCCAGCAAGCTTGCCAGATCCGGGTTGTCGATGAGTACACCATTCTCGGTGTTGGTCCGCAATGATCTCGGATCGATGTTCATCGATCCCACAAACACTTTGGTTTGGTCCATGACCATGATCTTTGCATGCAGACTTACCCGAAAAGACCCACTCGATTTAACTCGCAGATTGGCCAGGCCCCGATGGGGAGTGCTTCCATCTGCTCGAATCTCATAAAGTCGAACGCCACATTCAAGTAAGGGCTTGCGATAACGCTCATATCCGGCGTGAACCGCCAGTACATCGGTGGCAGCCAGTGAGTTGGTGATCACGCGAACCTGAATGCCTCGTTCTGTTAAGGCGCAAAGTTGTGCCACACCTCCTAGACCTGGAACGAAGTAGGGTGAAACAATCAGTAATTCCTTCGCCAGATCACCTGACAGTCTGGATATCTGACGTCCAAGGTGCTCATGGTTTTGCGCTTCTCCCTTCCATCCAATTTTTGACGCACGGTCTTGCAGCGCGGTTACTTTCGAATCATGCCATTTCAAATCACCCTGTGTCAGTCGTGTGTCAAACCCCAGTCCCTTGATCTCTTCGAGTAGCTCGTCATTCCGCGAGTGATCGGATATTTCCAGCGCTACTTGGGATTGAGTCACCTGCATGGCGTACTCACTGTTCCAATAGTCGTCAAAGCCCCGGGAGATTTGGTTCACCACCGTACCGGCAAGGATCACATCAAGATCACTGAATGCCAGTTCATTTCGCTTCTGAAAGTATTCGTCCCCAATATTGCGCCCACCCACAATGGCCAACTGGTTGTCAGCTACGAGAGCCTTATTGTGCATACGTCGGTTGCTTTGCTCAAAATTGAGCAGCAGGCCCAGTGCCGCCGGCCATCGCAGGGGGATCGGGTTGAATAGTCTGACTTCGATGTTCGGGTGATGTGAAAGTTTTGAGAGCGCCGCATCGCTGGGGCGCGTACCCCAATCGTCAAGCAGCAAACGGATCCTCACGCCTCGATCAGCGGCCTTCCAGAGCGAATAAGCCAGTTGCTTACCGCTGGAATCGGTTCGCCAAATGTAGTATTGGAGATCTAGGCTTTTTTGCGCTTTCTCGACAAGCGCTAAACGAGCTGCGAGGGACTCTAGACCCGTGGGCAGAAGATGGACTGCCGATGTAGGCCCCGATG
>CAZVLV010000285.1:1710-2487 GCA_964628015.1 uncultured Aquiluna sp.
CGCAATTTCTCCGAGTGCGGTCTGGTCTGTCTCATGAACCGATAAGCTGAAACTTGACTGCGCTGGCGCTTTGATCAGGCTGGCGCAACCCGTCATGCTGAACGACAGGACAACCAACAGCACAATGCTGAAGAATTTTCCGGGTGCTGCTGAAAAGCAGGGACCCACGAATTCAGCTATTTTCAAAATTTTTACCCTATCTGCAAGGACAGACAGGTATCAACAAACATAAGGCGTGCGACGACCAGACAAATGTCAAAAGAAATACTTGGCGGAGACGGACACCGCTCCGCCGTCTTTTCGGTCTCCAACGTCACGCCCCCACCCCACTGAACCTGCCCACTTGGCCGAAAATTGTTTGTTCACAACGGCCTCGATGCGTTGCCAACTGAGATCTGATCGGTGCTCCCAAGTCTGACGCAGTTCCCCAGTGATCGCCCAACCGTGTTGAAGGATCAGCACTGGAACCAACCTGATCTCTGTGTTGCTGAAGTCTGGACGGTCGCGATCACCACCCACTGACGTAACCCTTTTGAGGGCTCCAGCTATGATGACACGCTCCGATAAAGGGCGAACCAACAGCCCGGCAAAGTTCAACTGGTACTTGCCTGTACCCAAAGCATCTTTGCTCGCACCTGGGAACACAGCTTCAGCAGAGGCCCCGTATGTCCATGGTCCAGCCGGAGTGATCCACCGTGCTCTCGCGAATAAGTCACCATTGCCAGTGGAGGAAGACCCCGGAACCGAGACCTGTGTCAAAACAGGCAATTCGAAATT
>CAZVLV010000286.1:0-2476 GCA_964628015.1 uncultured Aquiluna sp.
GGTTTTTTTGTCAAGTTTAATTTAAAGGAGTAATTTCATGAGTAACCAATGGTCATTTGAGACTAAGCAGATTCACGCGGGACAGTCGCCCGATTCGGCTACGGGTGCCAGGGCGCTTCCTATTTATCAAACCACTTCTTATGTCTTCAACGACACAGATCATGCAGCCAATCTGTTTGCGCTGAAGGAACTTGGAAATATCTATACGCGGATCATGAATCCCACCCAGGCTGCAGTTGAGGATCGAATTGCCGCTTTGGAAGGTGGAGTAGGAGCACTTTTGGTCGCGAGCGGGCAAGCTGCTGAAATGCTCGCCGTATTGAATATCGCGGAAGCGGGAGACCACGTTGTATCTAGTCCGAGCCTTTATGGCGGGACATACAACCTTTTCCATTACACCCTGCCCAAAATGGGAATCGAAGTAACGTTTGTGGAGGACCCCGATGACCTTGAGTCGTGGCGTTCCGCGATTAGACCGAACACCAAACTCTTTTATGGAGAAACCCTCGCTAATCCACGGAATGACGTTCTCGACATAGAGGGCATTGCAGGGGTTGCACACGATTACGGTGTGCCGCTCATTGTGGACAACACGGTGGCCACTCCATATTTGATCCGTCCCTTCGAATTTGGTGCGGACTACGTTGTTCACTCAGCCACAAAATACCTCGGTGGCCACGGAACAGCCGTTGCTGGCGTAATTGTTGACGCCGGGACGTTTGACTTTGCTAAGTACCCTGATCGTTTCCCAAATTACAATCAACCTGATCCCAGTTATCACGGACTTGTCTATGCTCGTGATCTAGGTGTCGGTGGGGCTTTCGGCGTGAACTTGGCATTCATTCTCAAGGCTCGTGTGCAACTGTTGCGCGATCTCGGACCAGCCATCAGTCCCTTCAATGCGTTTCTGATCGCACAAGGAATCGAGACCTTGTCGTTGCGGATGGCTCGACATACGGAAAACGCATTAGCTGTTGCGCAGTGGCTTGATGCGCATGATGGCGTGCTTTCCGTGAACTATGCTGGACTTCCCGATAGCCCTTGGTATGCCAATGGCAAGAAGTATGCGCCGCTGGGGACCGGAGCCGTTCTGAGTTTCGAAATCAAGGGTGGTCAAGAAGCTGGCAAGAAGTTTGTTGAAGCACTTCAACTTTTTAGCCATGTTGCCAATATTGGCGATGTTCGTAGCCTGGTGATACACCCCGCTTCTACGACTCATTCCCAATTAACCCCAGAGGAGCAGGCGGCTGCCGGAGTTACACCAGGACTGATTCGTTTGGCAGTTGGTTTGGAAGCACTCCCGGACATTCTCGCTGATCTTGAACTGGGGTTTTCGGCGGCTGCACAGTAAGCCTGTGGGAAATTAGAAATGTCTAACTACGGCCCAATCACATATGAAGGTGACCCGCCTGCAAGCGCTGCTTGGAGACAGGGTGATCCTCCGGGGAATCGCCAGTTCATTGACATACCTGAATTTGTCACGGAATCTGGAGTATCTCTGGGAGAGATCACTGTTGCCTATGAAACATGGGGTGAACTGAACTCAGATCGATCCAATGCCATCTACATCTGCCATGCTCTCACCGGCGATTCACATGTTGCGGGTCCAGCGGGCCCTGGTCATGCCACCGCGGGCTGGTGGGACTCGTTGGTGGGAGCTGGGCGCCCAATTGACACAGACCAGTATTTTGTTGTCTGCGCAAATGTTTTGGGGGGTGCACAAGGGACCACAGGGCCAGCGTCGCTCGCCCCTGATGGTCAACCATGGGGAAGTCGATTTCCCGTTGTCACCATTACTGACATGGTTAAGGTTGAGGTCGAACTGATGCGGGCCTTGTACATTCCACAGTGGCTCCTGATGCTCGGTCCATCTTTGGGTGGAATGCGCGTCCTCGAGTGGATGTCCCAATACCCGGATCTGGTCCGTGGCGGATTAGTGCTTGGATCCACCGCAGCTGTCTCGGCCGATCAAATAGGAATCCACGCAACTCAATTATTGGCAATTGAGTCCGACCCCTACTTTTTCCATGGTGACTACTACGACCACACGATTGGTCCCATTGCGGGCATGGGTCTAGCGCGGCGAATTGCTCACCTTTCCTACCGTAGCGAGACGGAACTAGATGTCCGATTTGGACGAAGCCCACAAGATGGCGAAGACCCTTACAACGGGGGTCGTTTTGCTGTGGAGTCTTATCTCGATCATCATGCAGATAAATTGGCGAGACGATTTGATGCCAACACATATATTGCTCTCACAAGAGCAATGAGTCTCTTTGATGTCGGGAGAAATCGTGGCGGTGTAGCGAACGCTCTATCTAAAATCTCTCGTCCACTTACAGTCGTTGGAATCGACTCCGACCGATTGTTTCCAATACGACTACAGCAGGAGATTGTTGACCTGGCGCCAGGAGCAGACCGACTGCACATTTTGCGTTCGCCATATGGGCATGACGGATTCCTTGTCGAGGACGAG
>CAZVLV010000287.1:0-2459 GCA_964628015.1 uncultured Aquiluna sp.
GGGCGCTCCAACTGCATCCAGACCAAAACTTCTCTGGTCGTTGCTGTAAACTCCTCGGTGCAACGGCTGAGATTCGTATTGAGATTGATCGCCCGCTCCGCCCATGCAGGTGACCATTCCTTGCAAGCCAGAGGCTCAAGCGGGTGACCTGCTATTGGTAGCAGTGCGCGGGTGCGAGTGTGGACCAGTCGTGCAATCTGGCGTGCTCGATCCAGTGTGTCAGCAGGGGTTTCCAAAATGGATTCCCAAGCGTCGAGTCTAACTATTGAGTCGTCTTTACGGGCAATCAAATGATCAAAGCACTGATATGCGGACAGGCCACAAGGGTAGCGTCGATGGAGAGTTCGGGTGTATGAATTAAGTTCCGTTCGTAGCTTTTCCAGTTCGTTTGCACGCCGCTTCCAATCAGTTTTCCCGCTTTCATCCGTGAACTTCAAGGCACGATCGAACTGAGCAAGGACCTCGGCTTTGCCGCTTTTGTTGGAGTGTAGCTCAAGACAGAATGGTTCTAGACCATCCTCCCGCAGTCGTCGGTGAACGACATCCAACGCAGCGCGCTTTTCTGCCACGAACAAAACCCTCTTCCCGACCGCGAGGCAGTGAGCAATGATATTCGTGATGGTTTGGGATTTGCCTGTCCCTGGTGGGCCTTCAAGCACGAAATCGTGCCCATCCGCAGCAGCCATCACAGCGGCAAGTTGCGAAGAGTCGGCGCTACGAGGGCAGAGCACCTCACTCGGATGGAACCGATCATCCAAATCTCTTGCGTGAATGTCTGCGGAGGGATTGGGGATTGGCGTTCCTGCCTCATGAATGAGGTGATTAACAATGCGATTCTTGGTTAGATCATCCAAGCGATCACTCAGGTCCTTCCATAGCAGGAACTTGGTGAACGAGAATTCCCCAAGCCAGACTTCTGACTTTACTTCCCAACCTGCGAGATCACGCACGGCATCGCGAAGAATGCGAAGCACTTGTTCCACATTGACACCAGCCTCGTCTTCGGGCAGTGGGTCCAAACCAGAAACTTCTTTTTTGAAGTTCTGACGAAGCATTTCCATCAATGTAAAGTTGAGGCGTATCTCCTCATCGATCCGTCGAAGTGTGAAACCTTCGAGAATTGATTTCCGCCTCAGTTCAACTGGAACTAACAAAATTGGAGCGCGATGCACTCGGTCACTGTGCTTTGTCTCGCGCCATTCCAAAATACCCACGGCAGCGAAGAGTGTGTGTGTTCCGTTTTCATCCAGAGCATTGCGGGCTGAACGGTAAAGCTCGGTCAACCGTCGCGCATGCTCGCCCTCCTCCAAATGGGTGTGCAACCGACCAATTCGAAGCTCGTCGCGCAAATGCTCCTTTAAGGCATCTGCCCTTTGCTCCTTAGTGTAGGTGTCTGCGTTCCGCGGATCGTCTTTGCTCATGAGCTTGGGCTTGGGACGAAGGGAAAGCTCACGCTCGGAGGCCAGTTCATCTTCAAAGTGCTCCGGCTCGGAGAGAATGCAGATAGTTGACTTAGTTTCGCGGAAGTTTAGCAGGCGATTACGCAGGCTGAGATCGAGAAGCCTGCTTTTCCACAAATCGATTCGGCTTGATGGTTTAGCTGGGGTATCATCATTAACTAGAATCTGCTCTTTAATGTCACGAGATCCTAGACCAGCAGATGAATCCAAACCCGATGCGGTTGCAATATCCGGCAATATTGTAGACTGTCCCAGGATAGGGAGCGGCGAAATTCGTGCTGACCGTGATGCGTGAATATCCAGAGCAAGACGAAATGGCTTTTCTGTCGTTAGATGAGGTTGCGCAAATAACTCGGCATCCTTAAGTGTCCCATGATTGTCACTGGTCACCGTCGTGGCTTCAAAAACTGTGACAAGATCATCAGAAACGGCCATGCGGAAGAAACGCAAGTCATCGCCAGCAGGTTCCGGCATACTTCGCTGATCAAGCCAGCAACCGCTATATGCATGACCATCGTGCATGAAAATAAATGGCCTCAAGCCAGCGCGTTCAAAACATGCCGCAAAAATCAGAGCTAGGTCCAAGCATGTCCCGAAGCGGTGGCTAACGATCTCCGATGGGAATAGAACCTTTTGCCCAGTGCTTTCGAAGCTCGCAGGAGGGTTTATGTAGCGAATACCCAGTTCACCGATGGCTTTGTAGATCGCCGCTACCTGCTGCCAAGCCCGCTTGCGGCTTTTGTCTTGGTAGCCATTCAAACCGGAGCGCCCCGTTGCCTCTTTAAGAATGTCCGAAGCGCGGCCGAGAATTGTCATCACTGACGGATCGTTAGGTAGCACAAAAGCCGCGAGGATTTCAGGAAGAGCCACCAGCCCACACCATTCGTTCCGGGCAAGCAGGGAAATAGGCTCGGTGATGGATTGAACGACTTCACCACCTTCCAGCATTTCGACTTTCAGCCACCCGGAGACCTTCTCATTCAGTTCGGCGAGGAAGTC
>CAZVLV010000288.1:0-2453 GCA_964628015.1 uncultured Aquiluna sp.
GCTCTATCGCGTGGAAGGGCGCACATGTAAGGAGGGCAACACGGCTGCATGCAACTTTAGCACGGATAACAAGATGCCGTGGCGCGAGATGAAGCCAACGACTTGAACGCCAACAAAAATAGACAGCCGGATCAGAATGGCAGCCTTTCAGATCCAGCAGTTTACACGGGTCCATGACGACCCTTGTGACCAGACAGTGCAGAATAAGGAGTCAGGTGCTCCCGGTGTCTATCAGGTGACCAATCTGGTGCCGGCTGCCTCTATGGCTGCTGCCACTGCCTACCAGCAGCCGGCTGTGCCTGCCGCTGCCGGCTATGGCTGGTCTGCTGCAGCTATTGATGTGGATTCCATGCTGCGCAATCACGCCATGCAGACCAATTCGCCCCACTGCCCTGTGCGCGGTCGCACTCAGGCGCGCCCCTTCGCCACCGTGCCCTACATGGGTCGTGGTCGCGGTGAGGCGGACCTGGAGTCCCGCCTGATCATGCCAGCGTTTGTGCGCAGCGGCAAGGACTGTGGCACCATCTCCGATACCTTCTACGAGAATCAGTTCACTCCTATGATTCCGTATGTGGCAGCCAACATCCAGAACCCTGTCCACCTGATCCCTGAGGTGGCGTCGGCCGGCTGGGTGCGCGCGGGCGTGCCGTCTCGCCAGTGGGTGCGGGATATGAATTGTTAATTTGCTGTCGCAAATTAACATTATACACTACTCCCTTCAGGAGTAGTTTGAATTGCTAGTCTTTCGGCAGAAGTTTGAACTGCTAACACTCCCTTATCATAGATAGAGATGGACCTCCGTCCACTACGAAACACAATAGAACATAGTTTGGAATATGTCTTTCGAACTATATTCTTCTGGACTAACACCGACCATGATCTCGGTCTCTTGATCAGTTACGTGCATATTGCCATGGTGGTCGGCATTGGCGCCTTTGTCCTAACATACCGCATCTTCCGCCCGCCTTTCTGGGCAATTGCTGCCGTGCTCGGCTTCGTGATACTGCTGTTTCTCCAACATACGATTCTACGCACCTGTGTGCTCAGTCGCATAGAGCGCCGCCTCATGGGCGAGGGCGGATGGTTCATCAATGCCGCACTCCGGCTGTTTGGTGTCACGCCGACACGCGAATCGGTGTTAGGTGCCACAATCCTCTGTTCAGGATTCTGTTTGGTCGTGTTGGTAAGCGAAGTGCTGGGCCAGCTGCTGTGGCCTGTTGGATTTCAAAGTTAATAACGCCCCTGCGAGACGTTATTAATATTGAAATCCGTCAGTTGCCCGTCTTATCCTCCGTTAATGACGCTCTTCCAGATCGTCATTAACTTTGGATGGTGACGGGAGTTTTTAGATGCTGCTAAGGCAGAGAAGAACCATGTTCACACTCGGCAGCTTTCCTGCGCCCCTGCAGCGCCCCGCCGAGCCATCCGATGTGATCGCCGGTGGTTATACAGTCATCCCACAGAAGTTCTATCACCCGAATGCGGGGCGGCATGCTCTCGGTCTCGTCGGCGGCAACGAAGTGTCGCTCATCACCGGTAACATGGTAGACCTCGAGTCGGATCTCCGTAATATCACACGTGACCTATCAAAGGCACCGGCCAAGAAGTATCAGCCTTCTTGTGCGCTAGGTGTGGCATCCAGCGATCCTAGCTCTCTCGCTGCATTCAGCAGTGCTGGTGGCTGCCCTGCGTGGCCCAACCAGCTGGTTTTCCAGGAGCGTGCGACCGGCAAGGTGCGCACAGTAGACACCACGCCTCGTCATCTGCCCACTGTTCAGATGATGAGCTATCCTGGTGTGCCTCGCCCTGAGCCGTTTGTTCAGGAGGTTCATGGCTCTCCTTGGCGGTTTTAGAAGAACCGCCAAACCTCGGCCGTTGGCCCCCTGGCGATTCTCAGTAAGCCCCAAAATACTAACACACGTCAGAGGATGGAACAAACACTCGCTGGTTATGTGGCGGCCTACACGGCCACCATTCAGCATCCCGCTGATCGTTCCATGACACGCTACCGCCACGATCTTAACAAGATGGTGGAGAACAACGAGATCTCGACGGGCCCGGGTCGCTGGGCACTCGGTGTGCCCAACGCCTATGGCAACGCGGTGTTTGTCCCAGATCCCACCATCCGTCAGCAGAAGTGGGGCGCCTCGCACGACATGTCATCCACCAAGACAGATGTCGAGAGCGATCTGCGTAATTTAGGTCGCCCCACTACCCGGTCGGCATGCGGCCAGTATTCGCCGGAGCAGGGTGTGCGCCAGCTCACTGCCATGCCCGAGGCCGACTTTCCCATGACACATGCACGTCTCGTCGATCCGCCATGCACGCTCCGTGGCTCCGGCTGGAATCGCTGGGCCTGGTTGTGTCAGGACCCTCAGGAGAATGTCATGATGCCGTTTGAGTGGGGTGTGGATTCCCGACATGCCAGCAAAGACCATATGTATGGTGTGATC
>CAZVLV010000289.1:0-2419 GCA_964628015.1 uncultured Aquiluna sp.
GAGCCGTACAAGTACTTCATTATTGATTTCGGGCTCCAGATCCATGACATAAGTCTACCTCGAGATACCCACTGGGGTATCTTTGGACTATGGCTCACTCACATGGAAAAAGCGTGCAAGAAGAACTCATGCCCTTGGCCCGCGACCTGCGCCGGGCGATTCCAGATGTATACGCGGGGTTCGCCGCACTCCACAAAGGAGCCATGTCCGAGGGTGCGCTTCCTGCCAAGATGAAAGAACTTATCGCTCTTGCCATTGCTGTCGTTGACCAATGCGATGGATGCATTGCATCCCACTCCAAGGGGGCCGCCCGCGCCGGCGCAACCAAAGAGGAAGCCGCCGAGGCTATTGGCGTCACTTTCCTGATGGCCGGTGGACCTGCAACCGTCTATGGCCCCCGGGCTTACTCTGCCTTCTGTGAATACGCCGGCGCGGAGTAAAGACCTCACCACCCTTTACTGCCCTACTCCCCCACTTGCATCGTTATGAGTGGGCGCATTGCACTTGTGGGTAGCGGTGAATATTTACCGATCATGCAGGGCGTGGAGAGTTGGCTTCTGGAAGATCGCCCTCCCCGATTTGTGCAGATCGCCACAGCTGCATCTCTCGAGGGCGAACGAACCCTCGCTAAGTGGCACGCACTCGGTAGGGAATCTGCAGAACGATTAGGTGTTGAGCAGGTGGTTCTTGACATCCGTAATCGCGATGACGCAAATAGCGAACATCACGTTGCGGCCATGGCGAATGCCGGACTCATTTATCTCTCAGGTGGCAACCCAGGTCACCTTGCCCGCACCTTGCGCGGCACCAGAGTGTGGTCTGCAATTCGCGAGCAGTGGACCCGAGGCGCGTCCGTGGCCGGGTGCAGCGCTGGAGCCATGGCCCTGTGTGGTTACGTTCCGGATTTCCGTCATCCCAAAGCGGGAGGGGAAGAAGGGCTTGGGTTGGTCATGAATGCACGTGTTATTCCACATTTTGATCGGTACACCAGATTCATTCCAGATTTTGCACTCACCCCATTACTCACCAATGACAACATAGTTATTGGCATTGACGAGAACACTGCGCTTGTCAGCGATGGCACAACAGCAAGCAACTCACGTGAATGGAAATTCGTCAGTCGCGGCCAAGGCTCCAGTTGGCGAATTGATACCGACCGCAAGCATCGAATCAATGGCGCAATCGACCTCTTGGTGGAGGCACAGCGTGGGACTTCGGGCGGGAATTCGCGTGACTCGTGATCCAATCCCCACCAGCACAGTTTTGAACAGAGGGATTCGCACATTCAAGCCTCGGCGGAGCCGAATCACTCAATCTCAGCAAAATGCTCTCTCCAATGCGCAGGAATACATTCTTGATTTCTCACCTGAGTCATTGCAAGAAAGATATGCATGGCCAGATTCCCACGCTCCTCTCTATGTGGACATTGGTTTCGGCAACGGAGTTTCAACGATTGCATTAGCAGAAGAGAACCCTGAGAGTTCGTTCCTGGCTATTGATATTCACACGCCTGGAGTGGGTGATCTACTGAGTGAAGTTCAGAGAAAAGAATTGACCAACATTCGAGTCATGGAATCGGATTCCATTGCTGTGCTTGAGCACATGATCCCACCCAATTCATTAACTGGAATTTTCACCCTGTTTCCTGACCCCTGGCCAAAGGCGCGCCACCACAAAAGGCGCATTGTTCAGCCCGCAGTCATGGAACTCTTCTATTCGCGCTTAGTCACAGGAGGGTTCTGGCATATAGCGACCGATTGGCAGGGGTATGCGGATGCCATTGCCGAACTCTTTGCGCAACCACAATCAAAAGCCGAGCTACAAAATTGGTCAGGCGGCATTGTCCAACGACCACACCGACCGGTTACGCACTACGAGAGTCGCGCAATCCGAGAAGGCCGCACGGTAACCGACTTTCAATTCGTTAAGCAAAATTAGAGCACGTATTTCTTAGAACGCGCACCATTAGAGCGCGTATTCACCGAAGCGACCCCACGCAATGAAAATGGCCATCAGCATAAAGACGAATGGAACGACGGCCGCTTGGACGCCGTCGCCGCGACGAACGTGCACAATCACCGCACCCAACATGACTATTGCCAGACCCACGGCTGAGATCGCAACAAGGATCGGCGCAATACCCGTAATGCCCGGGAGAATTAATCCAATTGCACCAATAACTTCAATGGCACCGATACTGCGAATCATTCGATCACTGAAATCACCGGCCCACGCCATTCGGGGGTTCTTGAGCAATTTCTCCTTGCCCGCAAAAGCCTTCGTGGCGCCGGATGCAGCCATGGCCAGTGCCAAAATGACAGTACCGATCCAGAGTTCCGTGTTCAAATCAATTCCTTAAACCGAGAGTGGCGAATGGAATTCCTACTGTAACGGCCTTTCAAAAGAGCACAGTTGCATT
>CAZVLV010000290.1:0-2396 GCA_964628015.1 uncultured Aquiluna sp.
ACACCTTCCTCACCAGAAGATCTCGCTCCTCGCCAAAATCCCGGAACGTCGAGGAAAGAAAGACACGGGCCGTGCGGGACATACTACCAACAGCCATTGAACAACGAGCCACACCATAAGATCACATTTTCCTGGAACGGTCAGCCTCAAAGCACCCGAAGTGCGGCATCCCCATGCGACACGACATGTCGCAAGAACAACTGCTTCCAGTAGACCGTGACGCTCCACTCTGCATCACCAGAGCCGGTAAATCTCAAGCTGCACAATTCGATAAGACGGCTCTAACAATATTATTGAAATAAGTCCGCTGCTGTTTTAACGTTTCATGTATCAAAGCGGAGATTTATAATGGGATCAGGGAACAACGGGCTGCCTCGCCTCGCGGGAGCAGTAAAGAGCTGGATGGAAGGTGAAGGATGGGAGGATGAAGTTGAGGTTGCCGATGACGGAACATCCTCACGTGTGACGACCGGCTTCAACATCAACGATCAATCTTACAAGCTTTACATAGAGACGGATGAGGAAAGTTCTCAGATCTTCGTCTACATGTATTCACCTTACAAGGTTCCGCCCGCAAAAATGCCCGAAATGGCAAGGTTGCTGAATATGGTGAACTGCGTGTTTAATGCTGGTCGATTGGCATGTTTCGATGACGAAGATAGCAATCCAGTACAGTTCTTGTGGAAAATCCCCGTACGCGATTCCGACCTAACCCCAGAGGAAGTGGGCTCAATGGTTTATGCGGGTGTTCAGGTTTATGACATATATGGCAGCCTGCTTGCCCAGTGCATCTTTTCGAACAAGACTGCCAAGCAACTCTGGGCTGAGTTCCAAGCGGAGCGCAAAGTCGCACAAGAGCAGTCATCCTCGGAAGGGCCGTCAGAGCTATGACAACTGCCAGCAACGCTCCGCTTTCTGCTAGCTCTGTTGATGAACTCGCAGACCTTTAATCAGCGCTCGGCTTGAAAGTAAAGCAGTTAGGATAAAACTCTCTGTGCGTCCTTGATCACATTACATGATAGGAATAGGTAGAACACATGGACCTTAAAGATGTGTTTCAACAGGCACTGGATCAACTTGGGTGGGAGGACGAGATCACCCATGACGATAGCGATGACACTGATTTCATAAATACCGGCTATTCCATCGATGGCCAATCCTATCGTCTGACAATCATAACAGACGAAAGACGCCAGCGTATGGCAGTCAGTATGAAGTGCCCCATTGCCATTCCAAAAGCCCGCCAAAAGGATGGTGCAGTTGTAATAAATGCTCTCAATGTGGGTCTAGTGGTTGGAAATCTTGAATTTCCTGCCAGCGGGGCTGTACACTATCGTTGGGCAATCGATGTTGATGGCACCACGCCGTCCCCAGAACAAATCAAGGTGCTGATCAATTCCGCAACCGGAACCTTCGATGAACTGCGGGTCTCGATTATCGGCAAAGTGGCCTTCACGAAGCAATCAGGCGAGGAGATTGCTTCAGAGTACTGGGAAGCGGTCGAAAAACTCAACACGCCATCAACCAATGAAGACAGTGGGCCCACAGAACTCTAGGTTCAGATGGGCTTGAAGCAAAGCGCCTTCCAAGATAACAAGTCAAAGCGTCAGGGCTGTCGAATTCCCGCTACCAGACACCACCCATTCGAGCGATCGCGAGAGCCATCGGGCTGCGGAAGGTGTATGGGCAACTGCCGATTTGATCCAGTCCCGCGTCAGATATCTCCCTTGTTCATTGAAATCCTTCAGTTCTGCCGAAGGACGCGATTCGAGTGTGATAAGATAGTTTCCACTTGAACTCTGTAGCCATTCTCCCAGTTGAATGCGCGTACCTCTGCCCCGTACCGCCATTTTGAGTTGGATTGAGAGCACTCGTTGTTTTCCTACATTCAACAGCCTGTTTTCAGCTTCGCTTTCAAGATGGGCAAAGAGGTCGACGTCTTTCAAGACGCCACCACGATGAGCTGGCACAAAGAATCCGTTGCTCTCAAATAGCTTTGCAACCAATGTTTCAAACTCGACACTCGAGATACACTCAAGTGGATCAACACTGAAACCTGGCTCCCACCCAATCAACGACTGAATAGCGGCGATGTTACCCCGGTAGGAGGTCAACTCATCTGCAGTAACTGATTGTATCTCCCTGAACGTACCCCTCGAAAACGCCTGATTCGCCTTCATTGACGCAAGAATGTATGGAACACTGGCAACTCGTATTTCACCTGCTATGAATTCTACCGCATAGTATTTGGGAACGTCGGCGGCCATTTCTCCGTTGCGCTGAAACTCAAACATGTCACCCGACTTTGGTTCTCCAATGGGACGATAAATCCAGGCATGACCAGAGCCGATGGTTACAATGATCGGATCGAATTCCTCCACCATCGCTCTTTTGGT
>CAZVLV010000291.1:0-2385 GCA_964628015.1 uncultured Aquiluna sp.
ACTGTGTGCGGGAATAAATCAAATTGATCTTTTGGCTGTTTTCCTGCGGTCGTTGCACTCAGCAACATGGTTTATTCATCAAGATAAGCGCAGACAGACCCTGCGGCCTGTCGAGCAAAACGACCTGTTTCGAATCTGATGGTACGGGTACCAAATGATCCGTTATCTATTACGGCAGATGCCGAGTTAATGGAACCCTCCATGGGTGCCTCCTTGTGTAAGGATGCCGCAGTGGCCCACATCATCGGCGGTCTTCGATCGAGATTTGCGGGTCAAGTCCCGAAAATCACTACCGAGGACCGACTTCAGTGGTCTGCCACCCAAGGCATCAGTATCTTCGTATTTCATTAGTGGAATCGTCTTCACTGAGGAGTTCCCAGCAGAGACATTGAAGAGTGGGCGCACCGCGAAACTCGATGAACCCACTCGCACAATTTATCGGCGCAATCCGAGTCGTTCAATGATGGAGCGATATCTATTGATGTCTGTTTTCGTGAGGTAATTAAGCAATCTGCGTCGCTGGCCGACCAGAATCAATAGCCCACGGCGGCTGTGATGGTCATGCTTATGGGTCTTTAAGTGAGCAGTGAGATCGTCAATGCGACGACTCAGCATTGCAATTTGAACTTCAGGTGAACCTGTATCACCGGGCTTTGTGCCATATTCAGCGATTATTGCTTGCTTTGTTGCAGTGTCCAGAGACATGTATTCCTTCCGGGCGTGCTACCACGCGGTATTTGTGTCACGCATCTCGCAGCAATATTCCTACGCCACCAGACCGTCGAGGCCCCAAGGCTACCAGTTGGCCTAAGAGCACGCTCTAGCAGACCAGTTTCCTGGCGACCGTTACATCTATCGACATCTGAGCCAAGTAATCGTCCAAATTGGCAAATACTTGTTGACCCCTGAGAAAATGGGCGAACTCAAACTCCACAACGTGACCATACAGATTGATGTTGGTCCCATCGAGAATGAATGCCTCAATACGCCTATCGATTCCATTAAATTGTGGATTCGTGCCCACTGATATGGCAGCAGGGTCCTTAATTCCCCCGTGATGAACATAGCCCGCGTATAACCCTTCAGCAGGGATGAGGAGATGCTTCGATACATCCCATTGGAGATTGGCGGTGGGGTATCCAAGCTGCCTCCCCCGCTGATCCCCGTAAACGATCTCGCCGGCCATGGAATACGGATGGCCGAGAAGAGCCTGCGCTTCTGCGATCTCTCCCGCATGCAGATGCGAGCGTATTCGACTCGATGACACCGGATTTGTATCACCGGAAAGCCCTACCTCAGTGACGGTGAACCCATATTTTTGGCCCAATTCCCGCAACGTGTCTGCATTGCCAGTAGCACGATGACCGAAAGTGAAGTTCTGACCCACGACTACCGAGCCAACGTTGAGTTCCTGAAGGAGTGTCTGTTGGACAAATTCTTCACTCGTTTGCTCGCTCAGCGTCGACGTGAATGGAATGACATGAACGCGATCGACACCATATGCTGTCAATAGTGACTCTCTTTGTTGAATCGTTCCAATCATTTCCGGAGCAATATTGGGATTAACGATTCTTAACGGATGCGGATCGAAGGTTATTGCCACGAGATCGCGCGAGCTGGTGTCCGCCAAGGCGCGAGCCTCACGGATCAAGAGTTGGTGTCCGCGGTGAACTCCATCGAAAACACCAATACATGCAACCGGTCGCGATGATTTCACGGAATCAGAATAGGTATTCATGAGACACCAATAAACACAGCCCGATACGCCATTCCTTGGCTCGAATTACTGACCAATGCCACCAGGGATCCGTCGGGGTCAAGTAATGCAAGCGTCTCACCATGAGGAAGCGTATCGCTTGATAACCGCTGGCCTTTGCTGATTTTCTCTCGAACAGCTGAGTCAACCATGACTGTTGGCCACACCTGACTCGCAGCCTGACTCATAGATTGCACGAAGTCCCATGGCTGAGCACTGTGCTCGAGATTCATAAGGTCGGCAGCATGTTCGAGGGTGAACGGGCCCGAGGCAGTACGTCGGAGTCCCACCAGATGCCCTCCCACTCCCAAGTCTTGCCCTAGATCACGGGCAATGGCTCGAACATAGGTGCCTGCAGAGCAATCGACAGAAACATGAATATCTGTGAAAGGCTCAACCGTTCGTTCGATCTTACTCACGGCGAGAGAGCTCACTTCAATTGTTCGGGCCTCTAAAGTGATCGACTCACCGGAACGAACCATTTCGTGAGCCCGCCGACCATTGACCCTGATGGCACTGACCGAACTCGGAACCTGTTCAAATGTCCCAACCTGCGAGGCAAGTGATTGTGAAATTACTTCTTCCGATAAATGCGAAGTGGTCTGAGAAATCGAGAGGACGCCCTCTGC
>CAZVLV010000292.1:0-1060 GCA_964628015.1 uncultured Aquiluna sp.
ACGTGACTTTTGGTGCTCGTGAGTCTAACCCGGTGATCTCCCTGCGAGGGGTTGCCCGCGCACTCGGGACTATCCCCGCCCGCTGCCCACTTGGGGCGTGCTGCACCCCGCTCACCCCCTGGTACATCTACGCTTGAGGAGTGTCGCGGCTGATCTCCTATTCCCAAAATGGTGAGGATGTCAGACTCTGGCGGGCATTTCGGTCCCTGACTCCCCCCGCGGCCAGTGGTCACTTCACGTATGTGGACGTGGGAGCCAACCACCCATTTGACCTCTCGATTACGGCCAGTCTCTATGACCAGGGGTGGCGAGGGCTCCTGGTGGAAGCAGACCCGTATTTTGCTGGGCAATTACGCCGATACCGGCCCGAAGACCAGGTTGTGGAGGTTGCGGCCAGTGATCGCAGCGGTGAGATCACCTTTCACCGGGTTCTGGGAACTGGCCTTGGAACCCTCAGCGGATCCGAGGCCCACGCTGCCGAAGTCGCCGGGTTCGCCGTGGAGGAATTCCGGGCGCCCACCAAGCCGTTGAATCAGATCCTCGAGGAATACTTCGCGAACCGGCCAGACTCCGATATTCATGTCGGGAGTTCCGATATTCACTTCATGAGTATCGATGTCGAGGGTGCTGAACCACTTGTCCTCGCCGGACTCGATCTCAACAGGTTTCGGCCATGGGTGATCTGTGTGGAAGCAATTGACGCCGAGACAAAAGAACCCAATCACGAGACTTGGCAGTCACACTTACTCAACAGCAATTACCGCGATGTTGCATTCGACGGAATAAACCGTTGGTATGTTGCCGAGGAACATGCTGAATTATTCGAAAACATTGCCACACCCTTAAATCCCATTGACGCGGGTCGGTTCGGATGGGTGAGCAGCGATAACGCTTCTGCTGCCGACCTGGCCAATAAGTCCTATAACCGAGTCGCATGGCAGCGAGCGTTACTACTCAACCAAGCCAGCGAGATTGAAGCAGCACATGAAAGAGATCAGCAACTCGCAGCTCTCACCCAACAACTCAACGCGGTGAGCACCTCGCGAGCACACCGAATCGC
>CAZVLV010000292.1:1160-2380 GCA_964628015.1 uncultured Aquiluna sp.
GGCCCATTTGACACCGATGCCCAGTTAGAAATTCGCACCGACGGCATGAACGATGAACTGGGTAGAACTCTTGCGGCATTACGAAACCGACTGCGAATTAATGCAGTTCCGAAGTTATCTGACCCTGCTTCACGCGGCAAGATCCTTTTTGATGCCCGCTCACTACAAACACCGACTTTCGGTGCTCGCGGAATCGGTCGATTCGCGCATGCTGCGCTACCAAGTGTTCGAGCTAGTGCTACTGATCAGGACATTGTGTTGTTGGTGGATCCTGGCCTGAACCAGTTACCGACCGAACTTGTGGGTCAGTGCGAACAGGTTGCTAACGTGACCGCCGCTCGGGCAAAAGAGTTTGCACTGGTGGTTCAACCCTCGCCCATGACCGCGGATCCGCGGCCGTTGATTGAAGTGCTGCGCCGCGACATTGCCAAAATTGCGATTGTCTTTGATTTCATTCCGATGCATTTCCCGAGTGTGTATCTGCGCCACGTTGCTCCTCGAGCGGAGTATGCAGCTGCCCTAGATTCACTGGCCACTTACAACGATTTTCTGTGCATCTCAGAACTCACCAAAAGCGAGTTGATGCAATTCCTTGCAGGGCGCGGTATTCCCACTCACAGTTACAGCGCTGCTGTTGCGTGGCCTGAGGAAATTGCACCAGGTGACGGTGCAGCTTCACGCGACAGTTCAGGGCCGATTGTGGTGATGACGGGAGATGAAGCTCGTAAAAACACATTCGGTGCACTGGCCGCTATTGGTGTGGCCACCAGTGCAGAGCCAAGCCGCGATGTTCGAGTTATCGGAATGGCTCACCGCAAAGACCATGTGCATCACCTGTCGATTGCCGCCGCAATGCGCCCGGGTGAGGCACGAGCACTTTCGCACCTTTCATCTGCTGACATGGCCGAACTCTTGGCCAGTGCCAGTGTGATCGTGGTGCCATCCTTTGATGAAGGACTCTCACTTCCCATTCTCGAGGCGGTTGCTGCTGGCACTCCCATTGTTGCTTCAGATATCCCAGCGCACCGTGAGTTAATTGGCCGCGGAAGTTATCTCGCCGACCCAAAGAACCTGCCCGCATTTGCAACAGCAATCAACAAGCATCGAGGTAATGGGTCTAGTGCAGCCAAACAACGGCGCACATTGCTTGGTCACAAGCATGGGATCCTTGAAGAAGTAATCGCTCAGAAAGTTAAGGCCGCTCCAATCGGCACTCCTGC
>CAZVLV010000293.1:0-2379 GCA_964628015.1 uncultured Aquiluna sp.
AAACGGAATGCGGCGAGTCACGCTGTATTGCGAGCGACTGTAATGCGGAAGATTCACGCCGGCCTGCCGCCAGGCAGCCATGGTGAGGCCGGAACAATCGAAAGCACTCGGGCCACTTGCTGCAGCTACATAGCGATCCCCCACCTGAGCAAGGGCGTATTGAAGAACCCGCGCTACGCGGCCGCTGCCACTAAATCCACCGCCACTGGTGGATGATCCACCAGAACTGATGGCCTGTGAGGCACTTCTCGCAGCTGCCAATGCCGCTGCTCGTTCATCTGCGGCCATTTGGGCGATTCGACGACGCTCAGAGGCTTCCAATCGAGAAAGCACAGCCTGTGCTTCCCTCAGGCGACTATTGGCTTCGGATTTGGCATCGCCCATTTCGCCACGAATCCGCTTTGCAGCAGCTTCCTTGTCTTGGAGCGCAGCTTCTGTTTGCGCTAGGCGCAAGCGCGTTGTTTGTGTGGACCGAATTGCTGAGGCTTGACCCTTTTGGACTTGGTCAAGGGCAGCAGCCTGCGACAGAAATTCATTGGGGTCTTCGGCCAGCAGGACCTGCAGGGACGAATCAACACCACCAGATGTGTAGGTTGCTCTAGCCAAATCGTTTACCGAGCCCATAATCCGATTGAGCTGCTTGCGCTCACGCTTCACCTTGGCTTGAAGAGTTCCCAATTCCTTCTGAATACCCGCGAGGCGATTTCGAGCATCGTTGTAGCGCTCGGTTGCAGCTTCGGCCTTCCCTTGAAGATCCATGACCTGCATGCGCACCTGCTGGAGATTTGCCCCTTGAACTGTAGGGGCGACAACAAAACCTGATACGAGCAGACCCGCCAAGGCCCCTGTCATCCCAACCCCCGCGAAAAAGCGTTGGCCACGAGTTCTTGGCATATTCGTGTCCTCCTGTCGACACTCGCTTACGTGTAGGTGCTTTCGTGTAGGTGCCGTTTGCGTGTTGGCATCCAATCAAGTATCCGCCGCTTACCTAGGAGAAGGAGGTAACCCGAACATGGCTCTGACGAGCCCGCCCCGGAATCCGTTCCCAGATATCCCAAAAAGGTAACAGATTGATTTCGGTTCGCACCCCAGAGTCCCAAAATAGGGGCGGTTAACCCGCTTTCTTAGGGGAAACCAGACGCAAAGGGGGCACTAAACCAGACTCTGCAAGCACAGAAAGGGCCACGACATGCTCATCAGCCACCATGGGGACTTCTGGGGCGCCCAGGAGCACTGAGACCACACAGTCCTGGCAAGCCAGACCAGCAACCACACACGTTCCGCAATCAATGACCATTCTCTCGACCTTTCGTTCGCTCGGTGGCCACCCACGAGTCAGTTACCTGACCGACAAAGGGCTTTGGACGTTCTTCCACCGCTTGTGCTCAGCACACTAGGTCCAGGGTCTGACAGACCAGTGGGAAAATCCGAGGCAGAGCTGCTGTGGAACTGACTCCTACACGCCGCCATCGCCTGGGGACTCTTGCGCCGGACCCCCAAATTCAGGACGCAGAACCCGCTCAATTCGGTCGGATGCCCCACACCACCTACACGTCACGGCAGCGACTTCTTCCGCATGAATCGTTGTGTCTTCCACTGTGACATTTCCGGCCATATCCGCATGCCAATATTCCGTGGTCTTCACAGTGCGAGTCACATCAAATCTGGTCAGATTTCCACAGTGACCGCATCGAAACCTCGTGCGATGATCTGGCAATCCCAGCACCTGGTGTTCGGGTGGCGAAGATGAATCCGAATTCGATGAGGAGGACATGCGACAAGAGTACGCGTATTTGTGTCAGGGCTTAGCCTTAACGTGTGTCCGTGCCTTTACCTATCGGTGGAACAACTCAATTATCCCTCGAGGACATGGGCACACCTCTGTCAGAAATCACCTTTGTCGTTGTGGATCTGGAAACAACCGGAGGCTCTCCCCTTGAAGCCGGAATAACGGAAATTGGTGCAGTCAAGGTCAAGGGTGGAGAGATACAGGGAGAGTTCACAACCCTGGTGAATCCAGGGATCCCGATTCCACCATTTATTGCCACACTCACGGGCATAAGTGACTCTATGGTTGCATCGGCTCCCCGGGTGCAAACGGCTGTGAGCATGTTTCTCGAATTCGCAGGCGACTGCGTATTCGTCGCCCACAATGCTCCCTACGACATGGGATTTCTTAAAGGAGCATGTACCAAGTTTGATCTCACCTGGCCGGCTCATAAGGTAGTTGACACAGCTCGTATTGCTCGTTTGGCGCTCCACCGAGATGAAGTGCGTAACTGCAAACTTTCCACTCTAGCTAAATTTTTCAATACCGACATTCAACCGACCCACCGCGCATTCGACGATGCCCGCGCCACGACCGACATACTCCACCGA
>CAZVLV010000294.1:0-2357 GCA_964628015.1 uncultured Aquiluna sp.
AACCCGTGCCGCCACCTTGAGAGGGTGGTGTCCTAGGCCACTAGACGATGGGAGCTAGGTACAAGGCTTTCCGGCCGATGCGAGCGTACAGACCCCATGGAGGACACCACCATGAAGGAGTTCTACCGTGCATCTGCGCAGTTACTTGTTCCATCTCCGGGCACGCAACCTGTCGCCCCGGACCATCAAGGCGACTGAGGAGTACCTGCGGCTCTTCCTCCACCGTCACGACCCTCTCACAGCGTCAAAGCGCGACCTCGAGGTGTACCTGGGTGAGTTGGCCGACCGGTGCAAACCCTCAACCGTGTGGACTGCCTGGCGCCATCTGAGGGGCTTCTACGGGTGGCTGCTCGCTGAGGGTGATATTTGTGTCAACCCTATGGAGTCGGTCTGCAAGCCTATCGTGCCGCCGACCGAGATTGCGGTGCTTACTGCCGAGGAGGTGCGGTGTCTCCTCGCCGCTTGCAAAGGGAACAAGCCGGACGACCGGCGTGACCTCGCACTGCTGTCGGTGATGCTCGACACAGGACTGCGACTTGCAGAGGTGGCGCACCTCTCCCCCGACGACGTCGGGAATGACAACACGCTCCGTGTCTTCGGCAAAGGTCGTAAGTGGCGGACAGTTGCCCTCGGGACAGCATCGTCTCTCGCGCTTTCCCGTTGGATGCGGATGCTCCCCTCCGGGTCACAGACTCTCTGGTCGGGCACTAAGGGCCCCCTGACCACCACGGGAATCAGGAAGGTCATCGAGCGTCGCGGCCGCGCCGCTGGACTCGACATTCACCCACATCAGTTACGTCACACATTTGTCGACAACTGGCTCCGCAACGGCGGCTCCGAGGTCGACTTGGCTCGCCTGTGCGGCTGGACTTCAACGCGCATGGCTGAGCGTTATGCACAACATCGGGCAGACGAACGTGCGCCTACTGCACACAAATCAGTTGCGCCTCTGGATGGCACGCTTTAGCGCACTACAGCCCCAGCTTTTTCCGCTGCTTTTCTGGAACTGAACTGACTTTGCTCTTCAACTGGTCGAGCTGGGAACGAGTCTCGTTTAACTCTTTCTGCAGTTTCTCCTTCTCCTGCGCTTCACGGTCGCGTTCAGTGGTCAACTGCGTCACTTGTGACTTGAGCAGTTCTTTCAACTCGTCAAGCGAAGTTGCGATTGCATTCGTGTCGGTTTGAGCCAGAAACCGTTCTGCCAGTGCCGTTGCAGTCCGCAATCCATCTGTGGCCCCCTTTAGTTGACCGGCCATTGAGGAGAGTTCCTTGAGAAAATCAGCCACTGCCGTTGAGGCACCTCTAAGGCTCTTGTCAGCAGATGCCAGCGTCTCCGATGTGGATGCCAGAGACCTCAGTCGCTCTGCCAAGTCATCTAATGCGGTCGTTGATTGAGCAAATCGCTCGGTTACTGCCCGCATGTCTAATCCCCTGTCGTCGGGCATCGTGATTACCTTGTCCTTTCATCTATCGCGATAGCAAGATTTGCCATTTGTTCGAGTCTGTCGACGAATCCAAGCACAGCCATCAGCTCATCGCCGGACTGCCATGTTGAATTGATGTGGTCATCCACAGCAGAAGCTGAGACCCGTCGATTTCGTGCGATAGCACAGACCGCAGCGCAGGCGACGGGCGACTTCGTCTTCAACCGTCTCACCAGCCAGTCGAGTATTGAACCAACGGACAAGTCACTGAGTCCGTATTTGGTTGACGCTGAAGAGACGCCGGCCTCAATGTTGAACTCGAACTCGCGAAGGTCTCCATCGACCAGATAGGCCTCGGACAGGCCGCGTCCAATCAAGAGACCGGGATGCTCTGGATATGAAGCCAAGAGCCGCGCGGCAGTCGCACGCCATTCGGTTGCTTCGGCGGCGCTCCTGATTTCGCTCCAGACCTCTAGCCACTGTTGGGGAACAAACTCGGAGGAATCCACCAGCGCCTCGATAGAGGGCAGCAGGTCCCCTTCTGAGAGGTAGTCCAGGACGCGACTCCTGAGCGACTTGTCATCCTTGCAGTCGCGCGCAATCAGCCACATCTCTCTCAGCGAGCGCCGTCTCGACCGTTCGATGGTGTCGTAGACGAACTCCATTAGAGCCAGGCCACATACGTCAATCGCATCCCGAGTCTTTCTGATGTCCCCGCCGACTCTCTCCCGCATTGCGTCCGTTCGTCCGGGCTGGCTCCTATCGACGAATTCGAGGAGTGCCGTACGAATCTTCTCGACTGAGGTGTCGGCGGTGACAACGGTGAACTTCTTCGAGCCGAACTCCTTCAGGTAGTCCTGCACGACGCCGAGAATGATGAGGCGGTGAAGCGCCTTTTCCCTTTCCTTACCGTCGGTGCCGTCGAAGGGGATT
>CAZVLV010000295.1:0-613 GCA_964628015.1 uncultured Aquiluna sp.
GCTCACGGCTATTTCGAGGTCTTGATGGCCAATCTTTTTATTTTGTTCATTCATATGCGGTGAAGACATGGGATATGTCTCATACGGATCCCTATCAGGCTCCCGCACTGGTCACCACCTGCGATTATGGCGAGCGGTTCATTGCTGCTGTGGAAAATGGTCCCCTTTGTGCGGTCCAATTTCATCCAGAAAAATCCGGCGAAGCAGGACTGGCGCTCCTAGAGAATTGGGTCTCCAGTCTCTGAGGAAATGCCGCGCCTAGACTTCTGCAATGACCATCTCACCCTCATTCGCTTTGCTGCCCGCTGTCGATGTCTCACAAGGTAAGGCTGTTCGGCTCGTCCAAGGACAAGCGGGCACTGAAACTGTGTACGGCTCACCCATTGACGCTGCGCGCTCGTGGGTTAACCAAGGAGCGACATGGATCCATCTTGTTGATCTTGATGCAGCCTTTGGAACCGGTTCAAACGCGGATCTCATTGCCCATGTAGTCCATCAAGTACGTGACTCGGTTCGAGTGGAGCTTTCGGGCGGTATTCGTGACTCGGAGAGCCTGACAAAAGCATTAGCGACCGGCTGCACCCGAGTGAATTTGGGAACGGCCGCTTTGGAA
>CAZVLV010000295.1:623-2356 GCA_964628015.1 uncultured Aquiluna sp.
CGCAGGTGATCAGTGAGTACGGCGATCGCATTGCCGTTGGACTTGACGTTAAGGGACATACCCTTGCAGCCCGCGGGTGGACCACAGAAGGAGGCGATCTCTGGGAGGCGATTGGAAGATTGGACGCCGCTGGATGCGCACGCTATGTCGTCACGGATGTTCATAAAGACGGAACCATGCACGGACCCAACTTCCACTTACTCAAAGAAGTTACCCACGCCACCAGAACTCCCATCATTGCTTCAGGTGGTGTGTCGCATCTAGAGGATCTTCACAAGCTTGCCGAAATGAAGGGCATAGAAGGAGTAATTGTGGGTAAGGCTTTGTACGAGGGAGCCTTCACATTGCCTGAAGCTATTGTGGCAACTGAAGCGCGTTACGACCCTTATCAGTGGGGTCCTCCGCAGCCATGACATTAGGTGCCCGAGTTATTGCATGTCTTGACGTTGACCAGGGACGGGTTGTCAAAGGCATTAACTTTATGAACTTACGTGATGCTGGTGATCCGTGCGAACTGGCTCAGGCGTACAACGATCAAGGTGCCGATGAACTTGTTTTTCTGGACATTAGCGCTTCACATGCGCATAGAGGCACAACGCTTGATGTTGTGAAGCGCACCGCTGACACCGTGTTCATTCCACTCACAGTAGGCGGAGGGGTTCGATCCGTTGACGATATTGATCAACTTCTTCGGGCAGGAGCTGACAAAGTTTCCATTAATACAGCTGCAATCGCTCGTCCAGAACTTCTTCGTGAGGCTTCCGAGCGTTTTGGATCGCAATGCATCGTGTTGTCCATCGATGCTCGAAGAGATCCCGAAATGCCCAGCGGCTTCGGCGTGACAACCCATGGCGGCAGGCAAAGTGCAGGAATAGATGCAATTGATTGGGCGATTCAGGGGGAGTCCCATGGTGTGGGCGAAATCTTGCTGAATTCGATGGATGCTGATGGAACCAAGAAAGGGTTTGACCTAGCACTCATCAATGCCGTGCGAAACGCTGTAGGGATTCCGGTGATTGCGAGCGGAGGAGCAGGAACCGTGAAAGATTTCCCTCCCGCAATTGAAGTTGGGGCGAATGCTGTACTTGCTGCGAGCGTTTTTCATTTCGGCGAGATCACAATTGGCCAGGTAAAGAATGAATTGTTGAATGCGGGTATTCCAGTCCGCTCCGTGAGGATAAATGCCGCGTGAGTAACTTCGAGGAATTCATTGCCAGCATTGCTTTCAATGAACACGGACTTGTACCGGTTGTTGCCCAAGATGTCGACACTATGGATGTCCTCATGCTTGCTTGGATGAATGCCGATGCACTTCGGTTGAGTTTAGAATCCGGAAGGGGAACATATTTCTCCCGAAGTCGATCAAAGATCTGGGTGAAAGGTGAAGAATCGGGAAACGTGCAACATGTCGTTGACATTCGTAGTGATTGCGATTCTGACGCTCTCGTCATGACTGTTCGTCAGCACGGCCCGGCCTGTCATACGGGCAATAGATCGTGTTTTTTCAATGTTGTGGCGGTGGAGTCGTGAGTATCGGACAGCAAGTGAAGGCTTCGGCTGATGCATTTCCAAATCTCGAAAACTTTCGGGAGCTTGCGACTCGGCATCGAGTGATTCCGGTTTCCATGACAGTGATGGTTGATCACCTCACCGCCGTTGGGCTCTTTCATACGCTGTGCGCCGACCGAGCAGGTACTTTCCTTTTTGAATCCGCCGAAGCAGGTGTGCAGTGG
>CAZVLV010000296.1:0-2347 GCA_964628015.1 uncultured Aquiluna sp.
CACCCACACCCACACCCACACCCACACCCACACCCACACCCACACCCACACCCAATGACCCTGCCTTCAGATTGAAATTGGGCATCAACGGGCTCAACGCTGTTGGAGAGACTCTGGTCGCCCATTTCCTCGTCCCAGATGGGTATCGTTATTTGGGAGTCCAGTGGATGGTTGATGATCAGCCGCTTCCTGGCTTCACATCGCGCTCCATTATTGGACCTCCGGACATAGCCGGAAAGCGTCTCTCATTCGCTCTAATTGTTATTGATTCGACCGGTACGACTATCTTTCCTAGAAGCAAACCACTGGCCCCTGGCGAACTCGGAACTGCAACCAGTGACCTGCCATTTGAGCCACCTTTCGTCGGCCCTGTGCAGCCACCAGCAAATCCATCCTTGCCGGCATCTGATTTCAGGCTCGGCATTACAGGGGTCAATAGTCCTGGCGAGCGCATTGTCGCTAGATTCTTCATTCCGTTTGGGTATGAGTATGCAGGAGTTCGGTGGCTAGCAGATGGCCAGCCCCTACCGGGCATGCAACTAACCCGAGGATTCTTGCCAGCTGAGGTGGCAGGAAAAAAACTATCGTTCGATCTAATGGTCCGTGGTTTGAGCGGAAGAGATGAGACAGTTAGGAGTTCAGAATTGAGCCCTGGGGACAGGGGAGTTGCACTTCCGGTGGATCCCCCCACAATCTCCCCGACCGTGTCTCCATGGATAAGCCAAAACTCCCCCAAGCCCGCTCCACCTAGGCCTTCGAGAATCAATCAGGCTCTCGTTAGCCCGGAGATTTGCAAAATTCAAGAGAACAGCCGTGTCAGGCAACCCGGTGCTCCTGTTCCAACATTCGAGGGGGAGCGAGAGATCATGGGTAGATACGCAGCCAATGCCACGGCGTTCCCATTTGCACCGACCGCCTTGAACGTGAAGGGCGATTTGAATGTTGCATTCATTTATCTGGACTGGGATGACTTACCTGGCACTCAGGTCGACTATGACTACTACTCCCACCATGCTCAGATGTTCGCGGATTTTTTCTGGATGGCATCTGAGCACAAGCTCAAGATAAACGTAAACAAAACCTCGACCTGGCATCGCATAGAAGGTTCCTATAGGGACTTCGTGATGAATGTCGATGAAGAGGCTCAGCAAGGCTTTACGCCGAAGAAGCAGGCTTTTTATGATGCTGCCGCCAAAGCGTCAGACCCTTATGTTGACTTCACAAACGTGGACATTGTTCTCTTCGCTATTCCAAGAGCCCAGTCGGTTTTCTACGACGGTGGGCCTCATGAGTTCAACTTCATTTGGAATGGCTACCTAAAAACTAACGAGGGAACAATCTACGATATCGCGGCAGCCGGCGATTGGTTCTTATCGAACCACTGGATCGAACCGCCTTGGGCCTATTACGTGCATGAAGTCGGACACATGATTGGTATCCCTCACCAAGCTAACGAAGACGAAAAGGATGGCTCTCAACTGGTGCTCAACAATCCATTAAATGGATACGACATCATGGCCAACCAGGGCGGAGCTTCCAGAACCATAACTGCTTGGCTTCGCTGGCTGGCGGGTTGGCTTGACGACTCTCAGATCGCCTGTGTCACAAAGGGTTCAATCACGGAGAACTATTACGAGATAGTTCCAATAAATCAGGTCACCGGCCAACTAGAAGCTGTTGTAATCAGGCTTAGTGCGACCAAGGTAGTTGTTATTGAGTCTCGACGATTTGACCCATACTTCGATCGAATGACCCGCAATTCCAAGGACGGACTAATCGTTTATCTCGTCGATGCTACAAAGGCTGCAGCGCAGGGAAATCAGTCACTACTAAGCCCCAGAGACATAACCAAACTCATCGAAGAGCCAACGTGGCGCACAGCGTTTGAGATTGATGCAATGTTCTTCCAGGGGGACTCAATAATTGTCGATGGCATCAAGATCGAGGCGCACACAATAGGGGAGAGCGCCGACATCGTTCGGCTCTCCCTAGTTGCGCCTTGAAGCCTCGATCTCCGCAGTGGAAATCGATGGACACAAGAGTTATCTTTTGCCATTCACCCACATCAAACCGGCAATCCCGGCAAATAGTAGGGCTGCTGGGGCGACAAAGTCTAGCGATGTGAACCAATCGGTCCAGCTGTTGGCGATCACAAAACCAAAGCCAACTAGACCCATTCCAATCAGGGCCCAGGCAATTCCCTTGGATGATCTGACATCAATTCGATTGAGGTCTTCACGGGTTCGGGCCGTGAGCTTGTTGCAAGATGGGCAGTTGAAGTCGGACTCAGTTATTGCTGCGTTGCAATGAGGACAGTTCATGCTCTTACAGTAAAGCCAAGAGATCT
>CAZVLV010000297.1:0-2319 GCA_964628015.1 uncultured Aquiluna sp.
GGAGTTGTCATCGATGACAATGATTAAGTCGGGTTGTTGGGTTTGAGCGGCAATGCTGGCGAGTAACTCCGGCAGGAATTGCTCGGAGTTATGCGTGACAATCACGGCAGCGGTGCGCGGACTCACTTCTTCGCCTTGCGCATACTGTTCAGCCGGAAAGCGAGCTGCTCGTACTGATCCGCGATTGCATCCCACTGGTAGGTGGTAGCAACCCGTTCTTGAAGGTCGATTCCCATGTCTTTGAGTTCTTTGTCATTCAAGTTATTCAGCAGGGCGGTGTAGTCCTCGGCGGTTGACCAATACAGCGCACGGTTATCGGTGACCTCGCGGGTGAACTCACAATCAAATGCGAGCACCGGAGCACCTGCGCCCATGGCGCGCAGCAGACTCGGATTGGTGCCGCCGACACTGTGACCGTGGGTGTAGGTCAGTGCGTGCGCGTACAGCTGATCCAGGAGCTCTTGGTCATACATGCCACCCAGAAAGCGGGTTCGCTGGTCCGCGGCGGCTTTCACTTTGTCGATATACCAATCGCTATAGGGAGCTGATCCCACAACAATGAGCGGTTTTGTTTCATTGCTTCGGGTGTAGCCGACAACGGCCTCGAGCACGTGATTCTCTGGCTCCAGGCGAGCAACAATCAGGTGGTAGCCGTTGGGTGTGAGATTAAGTTCCTTGAGTCGATCACTCGGGGGGTTGATTACCTCGGCGCCGTAGGCGATCACGGTGCTGTTTTTGCCGTATTGGGATTTCACGTGGTCAGCAATTGCTTGGGCATCTGATATGAGTACTTGACCGTTGGTGACCGCTGACTTTTCAGCCCACCGGTAATACTTCGCGCCCAATCCGCGCCATTTCTCTCGTTTAGATTCCAAGCCATCAAGATGAATGGCCGTGGGGATCCCGGTAAGTTTCAGTGGCCTAATAAATGGGGCGTTACCGGCGTTCATGAGAAAGCAGACATCCGGGTGATCTTTGATGATTGCATGGGCACTGCTCAAGGCTGTGTGGCTGAGGGTTTCTGCCATTCGGTGGTGGATTGCCGGCAGATTCACCAATGTCATGCCGCGGTACTCGGTGATTCTTTGATCAGGGTTGCGGCAATAGACCGTGACGTGGTGGCCCTTCGCTGCAAGGCGCGTTCCTATTTCTTCCACCGCTGTTTCAAATCCGCCGTACAGGGCGGGGGCGCCGCGGGTACCCATGAACGCAATATCGAGTTGCGTCGCTGGGTTTGCCTTCGATGCCACGGGTCTACGGTACTTGGCACGGCGGGTATCGCTGCTAGCCTGCACTCGTGGAAGCACGTGAACTCTCCTTGGCCGGTGTGTGGGAGTTCACCCCGATCCTGCGAGGCGATGACCGCGGGGTGTTCCTTGAATCCTTTAAATCAGAGCTCTTTGAGTCGGTGGTTGGTCGGTCATTGCACCTGGCTCAAATGAATGTCTCGATTTCCCGCTCCGGAACGGTTCGTGGGGTGCACTTTGCTGATGTCCCACCGGGCCAGGCGAAGTATGTTCAGTGCTTCGCCGGTCGGATCCTGGATATTGTCGTGGATATTCGAGTCGGATCACCCACCCTCGGCGCCTTTGATGCTGTCGAGTTATCTGATGCCACCCGTACCGGCCTGTTCATCCCGGAGGGTTTTGGTCACGCGTTCTGCGCACTCAGTGATTCGGCAACCGTGGGGTATTTATGTACTGAGGAATACTCCCCCACCCGTGAACATGGAATCCACCCGCTAGATCCCGAGTTGGGTTTGCCGTGGCCGGATATTGATTCAGTCGTGTTGTCGCCGAAGGATTCCGCTGCACCGACACTTGCTGAAGCTGTTGCTTCCGGGCTGCTGCCTAATTACGCGGCGTGCCTTGATTTCCGTGACGTGGTGAACGGTCGCGACACGTGAGTCGTGAACTGATTTTCACGGCCACCTATAACGAAGCAGCCAATATTGAGCCGTGGGTGCGCGGAGTTGTTGCCGCACGGCCTGGCGCAGATATTTTGATTGTCGATGACTCCTCACCCGATGGCACCGGAGCGGTTGTGGAGAAACTGGTCGGTGAATTCCCGCAAACCACCCTGCATTCCCGTCCCGGTAAATCGGGGTTAAGTAGCGCGCATATATACGCCATGCAATACGCCCTAGATAACAACTACGACACCTTGGTGACAATGGACGCGGATGGTTCCCACCAGCCCTCACAAATTCCTGCGGTACTGGGCGGTGTGCAGGGTGCTGACTTCTGCATTGGAACCCGCACCCGCGGGGGAACTCACCAGGCAGCGCTACCACGCCGAATTCTTAGCCACGGTGCCAAT
>CAZVLV010000298.1:0-2311 GCA_964628015.1 uncultured Aquiluna sp.
CGGGTTTGTGAAGAATTCCCTTGTCGACACCTTGGTCGGTCAACTCAAATGGTCGGTTCCACATCAGGAGAACTGCCATACCCACAACACCAATCAGGAAGGTGACGAATGCCCAGGTGTAGAGATGCCAGCCAAGAACTGTGGGACCGTATCCAGGGTCAGCGGGATCTGCGATGTGCAAAAGAATTTGGCGAGCACTACCCGCGCCACCGACAACGGCCGCCAACATGCTGAGCGCGTAGTGGCGGGGTCGCATTCCCCACAGCAGGTTCATGGCGGGACCAACAGCTAAACCGATCATGGCGGATCGCTGAATCAGGCACAGCGGACATGGCTGCTCACCAATACCAATTTGCAAGTGCAGCGAACCTGCGAGCACACCAATGAGACCAAGTAGTGCCACGATGTTGATCAGGCGAGCAAGGAAAATGGTCTGGAGATCGGTGAGTTTCTGGGTGGAAGGGTTCTGGGCGGAAAGGTTCTGGGCGGATGAATGCTGTGTCATGTCGATGTCCTAAAAATTCAGGGGGAGTGGAGAGGTCATGTGGAAGCGGAGCAATACAACGGTCACGATGAGCGTGACCACGGCAATTGCTGGAGTCCATCGCCACTTGCGAGCAATTCCGACAAAGACCACAAACCACAGGACAAACATGGAGAACATCACGCCTTCAGATTAGAGCCTTGTGCATCTAATGAGAAGTAGGACACGTTCGCTAATTGACCCTGCATCGGGAGCGTAAACCCTCTAGAGTCTGCTGAATCTGAGGTACAAGAGTGGTTTTTTAGAGGGGTTGCAGTGAAATTATTTGTTCCCAAGGAAGTCGCTCCGGGTGAGCGGCGCGTTGCCATGGTGCCCTCCGTTGTTCGAAAGTTCACCCAAAATGGCTTTGAGGTTCACGTGGAATCCGGTGCGGGTGCGCACGCTTACTTTCCCGACTCTGAATTTGTGGAAGCTGGGGCACACATTGCCACCGATTTTGATTCGGGTGCTGCTGGCGCTGCCGTTGTGGCCAGTGTTCGTCCGCTCGGTGACCGTGCCGCGCGCCTTGCCAAGGGTTCGGTCGCCATTTCATTTTTATCACCTGCACAGGACACCAGCACCGTTGCTGGCGCCGCCCAAGCGGGTGCATCACTGTTGTCCTTTGATTTAGTTCCACGCATTTCCCGGGCGCAATCCATGGACGCACTCACATCTCAGGCCTTGGTCACTGGTTATCGCGCCTCATTGGTTGCGGCGGAGTTGCTCCCATCATTTTTCCCGTTGTTTATGACAGCTGCCGGAACAATTCAACCGGCAAAGGTGCTCGTCCTTGGTGCGGGTGTTGCAGGCCTTCAGGCGATTGCAACAGCGAAACGCTTGGGAGCAAAGGTTTCCGCCTACGATGTTCGCCCCGCCAGCGCCGACGAAGTGAAATCAATGGGCGCGACTTTCATTACGTTGGACCTCGATGCACTGGAAGGCAGTGGCGGCTACGCCCGCGAAATGTCCGAGGACCGCGCCACTCGTCAACGTGAACTTCTCACCCCGTACATCAGTGGATCTGACGTTGTGATTACAACTGCCGCTGTGCCAGGTCGGGCCGCACCACTGCTCGTCACAACAGACATGGTGAACACCATGCACCCAGGAAGTGTTCTTGTTGATCTTGCCAGCGAAACCGGTGGCAACGTTGAAGGCAGCCAACCGGGTGAAGTTGTCTCGGTGGGCGAAGTAAGAATCTGGGGTGCGAAAGACACGGCAAGTTCCATGCCGGTGCACGCTTCCCAGTTGTACTCCATGAATGTCCTGGCACTGTCAGCACTGCTCATTTCAGATGATCAGGTCACAGTGAATCTTGAGGACGAAATCCTCGATGGTTGCACCGTTGTCGTGAATGGCGAAATCCGCAATCAAGTGGCCCGCGAAGCGTTAGGAGCGAACTAGTGGACGGCATTGCACTACTCACCATTTTTGTGCTGAGTATCTTCGTGGGCTTTGAGGTGGTTTCGAAAGTGTCTGCGGTTCTCCACACACCACTTATGTCTGGCGCTAACGCGATTCACGGAATCGTTGTCATGGGCGCGATTATTGTCACCGGCACGGCAGAAGACACCTTGCCATTGGTCCTTGGCTTGCTCGCAGTCCTCTTAGGTGCGATTAACCTTGTTGGTGGTTTTGTTGTGACTGACCGCATGCTCGAAATGTTCAAGCCCAAGAAAACCGTCAAGTCGACTGAAGGTGCAGAAGCATGAGCACACCAACCTGGGTTCAACTTTCGTATCTCATTGCGGCTGTTCTCTTTATTCTTGCTCTCAAGGGATTGTCTTC
>CAZVLV010000299.1:0-2309 GCA_964628015.1 uncultured Aquiluna sp.
ATGACCGCTATCTAGCCACTGGCGAATAAGCAGGTCGAATGCGACGTATGTATTTGCATGACCCATGTGGGTTGCATCGTAGGGAGTGATGCCACACACATAAATTGATGCGGTTTCTCCCACGGCTGTGGGTCGAATACTTAGTGTGGCAGTATCAAAAAGTCGTAATTCAAGGCCTTTACCAGGCAACCGAGGAATGTCCGGAGCAATCCAACTCTTCACCGCCTGAGCCTATCTGTTGCGGTCTAGAAAACTGGCCAAGGGATTGCCGGCCAATCGGGCGATGGTAACGGGTATATCTGGGTGTCAAGCAGGCGTTCAATGCGTCTGCGTAAGGCCGAACTTTCTGATTCTGATAGCCATGTATCTACCGGTTCATAATATGTACCAAGATCAGCCAAACACTTTTCTACATTCGGTAATAGATCCGAAGGCACAGGAGATCCTGCCCATCCCCAAACAACCGTCCGCAACTTATTTTCCTCGTGGAAACACACTCCATGGTCAATTGCATAAAACTGGTCGGGACCTGTTGCAAGAATATGACCGGCTTTCCGGTCTGCGTTATTCACGATTGCATCAAACAGGGCCAACTTCTGAAGCTGGGGAACATCGGCGTGTGCAAGTACGACTGGTTGGCCTGTGTGATCTATCCCTGACACAACTGGTATCCACCTCGGAGGGACTAAATCTGGTGAGAAGAGATTAACCGGTCGATCTCGATCTATCTCTGAAACCCATTCTTGAATCATGCCCTGACCATGGGGTCCGTCACGAACCCATTGGGTGGGCGGTACGAGTCCCCAACCCATGAGTTTGTCTATCTCACTAGCGGCAATCTCCCGACCTGTCAGTGATGAATCAGGAAAGTCCCACAATGGGCGTTCGCCAAGAACAGGTTTGTAGACATAGTGAATTCCGGTGAGCGGATCATGACAGAAGAAAGTGGCATTGCTGGCCTCTGATATCTGGCCTTTCACCTCAAGCACGGGGTCGATTGTCATGTGGATTACCTAGGCGCGACGCAGATAACCATTGGCTCGAGGACAGATGTGTCCCTCAGGATCCAGGGGCTGCTGGCAAAAAGGGCATGGCGGTCGACCTGCTTGGGCGACACTTCGAATGCGCTCTGCAAACGATCTGGCATACGGCGCACTTAGCCACACCCTGAGAGTGTCAGGGCCATCGTCACCGTCTTCGCCCAATTCAGGTACGGGTGCGTCTTCTTCGCTAATGGCATGGGCCTCAATCACAACTGCATGGGCTGATTCATCCCACCCCAGAGCCATGGCGCCTACTCGAAACTCTTCCATGAGTGGCATGTCGAGGGAATCCGTATCAAGGAGTTCAACGGGCGCAAACTCCGGCACGATATTGTGTGGATCTCTGGACGCACGAACTTCATTGAGAAGCTGGTCGATCCGTTCAGCTAAAACAATCGCCTGTTGCTTCTCAAAGGCTACCGAAGTGAGTTGCCCTGCGGACTTCGCTTGAAGATAAAACGTCCTGTCACCAGGCATGCCGACGGTGCCAACCACGAATCTCTCAGGTAATCGATATTCCAAAATTCTTCGAGTCATTAGACGCCACCACCAACTGCTGCATCAGAATTGTCCGCGGCACCACTCTTAAGCAGGCGCGAGACATCTAACCCAGAGGCATTGGTAGCAACGACAAATGGCCTCAGCTGCGAATATCTCACGATAGAGATTGAACCTGGATCGATCACAATTCGCTGGAAATGATCGAAGTGCATTCCGAGTGCATCAGCGATAATCGACTTAATAACGTCTCCATGGCTCACCGCAATATAGGTGGAATCAGGACCTAAGAGGTCATTCCAATGACGAATGCACGAGATGGCCCTGTGTTGCATGCTCAATAAGGACTCCCCCGATTCGCCTGGGAAAACAACAGAGCTTGGATGGTCCTGAACAGCTCGCCACATGTCATGTTGAGAAAGTTCGTTCAGGGATTGACCCGTCCACGAGCCGTAGTTGCATTCAATAAGGCCATCATCTTCCTGGATCTTTGGCAGATAATCAGACACCGTTAAGCCATCGGAAATAATTTTCGCGGTGTGCAATGTGCGTTCCATCGGTGACGAGACAATGACTTGAGGTTGTAACCCACTAAGCGCTGACGCCAGTGACTCCACTTGATGGATACCTGTGTCATCAAGCTGCACACCAGGCGAAGTTCCCGCCAAAATTCCGCTCGCATTGGCATGTGTCTGTCCGTGTCGGACCAAAAGTACCGTGGCCATGGTAGGACGCTAACCATCTTCTTCCAATTTTTTCTCTAAATTA
>CAZVLV010000300.1:0-2302 GCA_964628015.1 uncultured Aquiluna sp.
TCAAAACTTCGAGACTTGTGGAATACACATTGTTAATGTCAATATCAAACAGCGAAACAAAGGGCTGGGCGTCAACAGATTGAGGTTGAAACCATGGCATATCGATTTTCTGCCATGCGTTTTCAAAAGTCTCTTTATTTGCTCTGCTCACCAACAAATCGGCGGGCGTAGTGACGATCAGAATCTTTTTTCCCCGAAAAGCTGGAAGGTAGCAGTCGAGTGAGTCATAGGGAGTGTCTTTGTTCGGCTCGATATCGCTAAACGAGAGCAATTCCGCATCCAGATCCAATTCGCGGGAAATCCCTGCAACCAACGGGGAATCGTGAACGGCCAAGAAATCCATGTGCTTTACGGATTCCGCAAATACTTGAACCGTTGAATCAAGATACTCGTTGGTCGAGGGGAACACGCCGATTTGCTGGCAAGCATGAAAGCGACGTGACGCACGTATTGCTTGCTCTAAACGTGGATTATCCCCGTTCTCTTTAAGCAGCCACTGACTGGACAACCACACTTGTTCCGAGTACCCAAGTTTTCCGGCAGCAAATCCACATTGATTATTCAGAGAATCTGCAAGGGCAGCAATGAAAGTTGCGCGAGAACTGCGCGCACCAACGAGAGCGTGGTCAGGTGCTCCCTTGGTTTCCATCTTGTGCATTGTAGGCAGTTTCCCAGGCGATAACCTTCCCCTGATGTCCACACCGCCGCGTCAACCACTCCAGCTACCTCCTATTAAGGCGGGAGTGAGATTCACGCAGGTTGAAGAAAGCTTCCTGATTTTTGATTCCACGACAGGGCGGTACATCACACTTCGCGGAGATCTAGCAGAAACTTGGGCGGCTTTAGCCACTGACCAATGGCAGGATCACCGAATCAATAAGTTTCGAGAGAGCATTAATCTTCTTGCGGAACTTGAACTCATTAATGCAGAGAAGCAAGCACTAGGGACTCACCTCAATGTGGGCAACCTCAGTTGCGACATTCATATTCACTCCAATTTTGATCATTTGATTTTGCAGGATTCGTTTATTGATCTCCCACTCGTTGGCGCTCTTGGTGAAGTGAATCTGCCGCCATCCAATCAACGAATTTTGCTGGAGCGATTTCGTGTTCGGACATTTGTTGAGTCATTTCTCGAAGAAGCACGGGAGTACGCCACCGTGCAGGACATGATCTCCTTCACTATTCGCTTGGCTCATGCGACGGTGCAGGTCGATGTTCCGGCCAAGGACAGTGAATTACTCATCTCCCTGAAGGATGCTTTTTTCGTTACTGACACCATTTCGAATTCACATCCTGATTTCCGTATCACAGTGATGGATAATTCACTCTGGGAACGCAGAACTCAGACATGCTTCGAATCAGACTGGCATTTTCCTCTGGGTGTTGTGGGTCGAAATCGCACTCATGAGTACCGGGTCGCCGTTGACCGTCACACCCAAACGGTGAGTGCATACTCCCCTCGAGAGCGAGCCTGCGCGGTGTGGATGCGTGACTATTCCCAATTGCCGTACTGGTCCGCTGCGACACCACTTCGCATTCAGTTGTCTTGGATTGCAGATTCATTAGACATTGAGTTTCTCCATTCAGCCGCAGTAGTGGCGAGTGGAAAGGCGATCCTGTTTGCAGGGCCATCAGGCTCAGGGAAGTCCACACTGTCCTTGCACCTTGCTCAACTCGGTTTCCCACTTATCTCAGATGATTTTCTTTTGGCAACGGAATCAACCGTGCAATCGGTGTACCGACGGTTAAAAGTCCACGACTGGAGTGCGGAGAGAGTTATCCCCACGGACTGGAAGGTTTTGAATCCTCATGAGCCTGGGCAAAAGAGAATTATCGATCCAGGGAACCTTGTACTCAATGAGGAAGTTCCCATCGGAGCAATAGTCGTTCCCGTCCTTTCGGACTCTTTCGGTTTAACTCCAATGACTCCGAGCGAAGCACTGTCGGCAATTGCCCCAGCTTCACTGTCAGGTTTGCTCGGCGGGAATGTCACAAGCCTGGAACGAATAGGCACACTTGTGGAATCTTTTCCTTGTTATCGCCTCGAGATTAATGTACGAGTGATAAGTGAATCCGAATTATTGATTGAGACTATGAACCTAATTTCTAGGTCCACGAGATATCAAACTCAGTGATAGGTGCAACCTGACTTGAAGTAAAGCAACGGGCCGAAATCTCCACGAAATCATTCTCTGGGGTTATCTCGTATATGCCAGGAACATTTCCTGGAAGAGGAACATGGCCGTGAATGAGTCCGTCAATGAATAGCGCTCGGGCTAACCGTTGTTGGTCTTCAGAA
>CAZVLV010000301.1:0-2290 GCA_964628015.1 uncultured Aquiluna sp.
CTCCGTGATCACAACGCATAGTGGGATTTTTGCGTCCACTGCTTCTTCAACAGCTGCTTTGGCAAACTTTGGTGGCACAAAAACAACAGAGACATTCGCGCCTGTGGCGGCCATGGCGTCGGCAACATTGTTGAACACAGGGATGCCATCTACTTCTTGGCCAGCTTTGCCAGGGGTTACCCCTGCCACAACCTGTGCCCCGCTGGCCACCATGCGACGAGTGTGTTTTGTTCCTTCGGATCCGGTCATGCCTTGCACCAGGATCTTGCTGTCTTCGTTTAACCAGATAGCCATTGTTATTTCACTCCTTTGCGCGAGGCCGCGAGTTCAGCAACCCTGCGTGCAGCCGCATCCATGGTGTCGACAATTTCAACGAGTTGATGATTAGCATCGGTCAGAATCTTGCGACCCTCAATCGCATTGTTGCCATCGATTCGACACACAATGGGTTTCGTGACCTTGTCACCCAACTGATCAAGCGCTTGGAGGATTCCGTTGGCCACTGCATCGCATGCAGTGATTCCACCAAAGATATTGACAAACACCGCTTGGACATCTGGGTCATTGAGAACAATGTCGAGACCATTTGACATAACCTCAGCCGAGGCTCCCCCACCAATATCCAGGAAGTTGGCTGGCTTGATTCCGCCGAATTCCTCACCTGCATAGGCGACAACATCGAGGGTGCTCATTACGAGACCCGCGCCATTGCCCACGATTCCGACATCGCCATCGAGTTTCACGTAATTGAGATCAAGGCTTTTTGCACGAGCTTCGATGGGATCGATTCCTTGATCGGCAAATTCAGCGTGACCTGGTTGACGGAACGCTGCGTTGTCGTCAATGGTGACTTTGCCATCGAGGGCAATAACCTCGCCCGTCGGTGTGAGGACAAGTGGATTGACCTCAACCAAAGTGGCGTCTTCGCGCACCATGATTTGCCACAATGTGGTCAAGATGTCAGCAACCTGCCCCTGAATAGCTTCATCAAACTTCGCGGCCGCGGCTATCTCACGAGCTTTGGCGGGTGAAACACCCTCGAGGGCATCGATCCGGATTTTCGCTAGGGCGTCTGGGTTATTCGCTGCAACCTCTTCAATTTCTACTCCGCCTTCCACGCTCGCCATGGCGAGGAAGGCGCGATTGGCGCGATCAAGAAGGAAGGAGACGTAATATTCCTCTTCGATATCTGCGGCGTGGGCTACGAGAACCTTATGCACCGTGTGACCCTTGATGTCCATACCGAGAATCGCTTGTGCAACCTCGCGGGTTTCTGCCGGATCCTTGGCCAACTTCACGCCACCTGCTTTACCGCGTCCACCAGTCTTTACCTGAGCCTTGACGACTACAGGCGCCCCAATGGACTCTGACATGGCAACAGCAGCGTCTACCGTTTCGCAGACATCGCCAGCTGTAATGGGAAGATCATGTTTGCCGAATAGTTGTTTTGCTTGATATTCGTACAGATCCACGCGTACTCCTTGTTAGGGGACAATCACATGCACGTATCGGAAGATTCCAGGTGCAGTCCCAGCCTAGCCGGGCTCGTTACTTATCACTCAAGGAGTGATGTGATCTTCAACCCACGTTGAGGGGACGCACATGTGCATTGACCCAGTCGACAACTGCGGCCGTGGGTGTGCCCGGGGTAAAGATCTCAGCAACTCCCAGTGCCTTTAACTCTGGGATATCTGCTTCAGGGATGATCCCGCCACCAAAGACGGTGATATCGGTGACATCGAGTTCCTTGAGTTTGTTCATGATTTCAGCAAAGAGGGTGAGATGCGCTCCCGAAAGAATTGACACCCCAATGACATCTGCGTCTTCTTGGATAGCAGCGTCAACTATGGCCGCGGGAGTTTGGTGTAGTCCGGTGTAAATGACTTCGAAGCCTGCATCCCGCAGTGCGCGAGCAATAACTTTGGCTCCACGGTCGTGTCCATCAAGGCCGGGCTTGGCGATGACCACCCGAATTGGACGTGTCGCTTGTGACATGGTGACAGGCTACTCGTTTCCCTTGTTTCTCAATGAATCAAGGGGTCTAAGGTTTAGTCATGACCCAGGGATCCGGCTATTCGATCATTATCCGAATGCACGTCACCCCGGAGGTGCACGCTTCAGGTGCAATTCTCACCGCCGTCACCGAAACCGGTGCCGTCATTACTGGACTCGATGTCACAGAACCAGGCCATGACATGACCGTTGTGGACCTCAGCGCCATGGCTCGCGACCCTCAGCATGCAGAAGAAATCCGCACCGTTCTTAACGCCATTGACGGGTGTTCGGTGGA
>CAZVLV010000302.1:0-2269 GCA_964628015.1 uncultured Aquiluna sp.
ATTCCAGCGCACGGGAGTAGCCCAGCCGAGCAAAAGCATGCCCTGCTCCCCCGAGATCAGGCACCAATCCAAGCGAGGTCTCTTTCAATGCCATTTTAGAATCCGGATGCACAACGATGAAGTCGCAAGAAAGCGCCAACTGAAAACCCGCCCCAATCGCGTAGCCTTGGACAAGCGCGATACTGATCTGAGGTAGATCACGAAGCAATCTAAAGGGTCTTTGATAGTGAGCGATTCGGCTATCTAACTCCTCATCTGTGAGATCCGCCATGTCCAAGAACGACGGTTCACCTTCCATTCCTTGAGGCGTAAACATGGCGCGATCAAGTCCCGCTGAGAAAGCTTTTCCCTCGCCACGTAGGACAATGAAACGCGCTTTCACTGGAACGTTTCCATAAATCTCGACTAATTCATCCCACATTCCCGGCGATTGAGCGTTGAGATTGTGGGGGCTCGACAGTGTAATTTCATAAATATCGTCGGACAACTCGGTCTTTATCTCCATGTATCCATTTCCTATCTGTGACTTCTTAGGCCAGCTCGACTAACTCTGCGTAACTGTCGTTCCACAAATCCTCATCTCCATCTGGAAGTATCAAGACGCGTTCAGGGTTCAAAGCGAACACCGCGCCCGGATCATGTGTTACTAGAACCACCGCTCCTTCATAGAGAGACAACGCATTCAGAACCTCTGAACGACTTGCAGGATCGAGGTTATTCGTTGGCTCATCAAGTAGTAGTACGTTCGCTCCAGATACCACCAGACAGGCTAGTGCCAGGCGAGTTTTCTCGCCCCCCGAGAGCACCCCCGTGGGTTTGTAGACCGAGTCTCCTTGAAAGAGAAATGAACCCAAGACGGTTCGCTGTGCGGTGTCATTCAAGTGAGATCCCGCGCTTGCCATCGTCTCCCACACGGTTGCGGTCGGATCCAATGTCTCATGTTCTTGAGCGTAATATCCCACCACGGCACCGTGACCAAGTTCTCGTAGGCCTGTGTCAGGAGAATCTATGCCTGCCAATATCCGAAGCATTGTCGTCTTCCCTGCACCGTTCAATCCCAAAATTACGACCTTGCTCCCCCTATCAATGGCCAGATCAACATCGGTGAAGACCTCTAAACTCCCGTAACTTCTCGAGAGGCCAGTAGCCATGAGCGGTACGCGACCGCAGGGAAGTGGAGTGGGGAACCGCAACTTCGCAACGGAATCCTTTTTCTGTGCCACACTTGTTTCCGACAACAATTTGTCTGCCCTCTTGAACATGCTCTGGGCAGCCTTGGCCTTCGTGGCCTTCGCCCGCATTTTCTCTGCCTGCTTCCTGAGCGAGTCAGCTTGCTGCTCAGCGTTTCGGCGCTCCCGCTTCCTTCTGCGTTCGTCAACTTCGCGGGCTTGGAGATATTTGTCCCACGACATCGAGTACTGGTCAATTTCCTGGCGATTGGCGTCTAAATGCCATACCTTGTTAACGGTATCTGACAGGAGTTCAGTGTCATGGCTAATAACAATGAAACCACCTTCGTACGAACTTAAGTATTTGCGCAGCCATCGGATGGAGTCCGCATCCAAGTGGTTTGTCGGTTCGTCCAAAAGAAGTACGTCAGACCCGCTGAAGAGGATTCGAGCCAACTCAACTCGGCGACGTTGCCCACCAGAAAGTGTCCCAAGAGGCTGCTTCAAAATTCTTTCAGCTAGTCCAATAGATGCTGCAATCGACGCTGCTTCAGACTCAACGGCATATCCGCCCAGTGATTCAAACTCTGTGAGATGTCGGTTGTATCTGTTCGCCTGACGGTCAAATTCATCTGGCGAGATACCGTCCTGTGACATCGCCTGCGATGCTCGAGTGAGTTGAGCCATGACTAGATCTAAACCACGAGCGCTCAAAATGCGATCCATGGCAAGTTGATCGGGATCTGCCGATCGTGGATCCTGTGGCAAATAACCGATTGATCCTGTGGATTTCACATTTCCGGACGCGGGCAATGTCTCTCCGGCCAGAATTCGGGTAAGCGTGGTTTTACCTGCGCCATTTCGGCCAACAAGGCCAATCCTGTCACCTGCTTCTACCCTCAAGGTATTAACTGTGAGCAGCAGCTCAGATCCCGCACGAATTTCGAGATCATTGGCTTGAATCATGGTGAAGTAAGTCTACTGTGCCTCACCATGACGAGTTGGACCGCGCGACTTGCTTAATTAGACGTTGAAACCCAAGGATCGAAGCATGTCCCTACCATCGTCAGTGATCTTGTCCGGGCCCCACGGTGGCATCC
>CAZVLV010000303.1:0-2266 GCA_964628015.1 uncultured Aquiluna sp.
TTTTACTCTCCAGGGCGGGTCCATCAAGTGGCCTCAACTGATGACTGCGGTTCGGTATCAGATGCTGCAGACCGATACGCTGCAAAGTTGGCAGAGTTTGGCTCGCCAAGCCCCCAGTTCACCATCGTCTTCTTGGGTATGGGTCCTGACGGTCATGTCGCGTCACTATTCCCCCATAGCCCCCAATTGCACTCAACTAAAGTCTGCGTTCCCGTTATTGACTCACCTAAGCCACCGTCAGAGCGTGTCTCCATGACATTTCGAACGTTGAATAATTCGAATCGAACGCTTCTCTTTGCCAACGGCACACACAAAGAAGAAGCCCTCAGTAAATTGATGGCACCTCGTGGCTCAATTGAGCAACTACCAGCCCGAGGCGTTTCTGCAGGACTCGTAGAGATTCTGTCTTAGTTTCCACGCAATTTGTCTATTGCTTCCTGCAGAATTGCGGCACCGTCTTTGTCTGAACGACGCTCCTTTACGTATGCAAGGTGTGTCTTATAAGGCTCAATTTTTGGAGGCATCGGCGGGTTATCTTTATCCGTTCCAGCGGGCAATCCGCATCGAGGACAGTCCCATTCCTCGGGAATTTCCGCTTCTACAGCAAAGCTGGGACGAGACTCGTGCTTACGGCTACACCAGAAGGAAACAAAAAAGCGTGGAGCTGCTTCGCCACGTTCAGCCTCTCCCATGGGCCCAGCGCCGACGCGGCTTCCCCGAATTGCACTACCACCAGCCATGTGGACTTCCTTCCAGTCGAGAACTTATATACATATTAATGACAGTACGCGGACACAGCAGGATGTGACGCACAGCCTGAGATCTATGAACCTGTTCGTACTAGGAGACCCACGGCGACAATCGATGCAGCCCAAATGAGCCCAAGCCCTACCGTAAGGCGATCAAGATTTTTTTCGGCAACTGAAGAACCGCCTACAGATGAACTGACACCTCCACCGAATAGATCCGAGAGGCCGCCACCCTTACCACGATGCAAGAGGATTAAAACAATCAAGAGCACACTGGTAATGATGAGGATGACCGCAAGTGCAATCGTGATGGCATTAATCATGAGTGACGATGAACCTTTCTGATTTCAACTGTGCCGCACTAACGAATGATGAGCAACGCTTAAGGATAAGTGTTGAGGCGACCTAGGCCTCGACTGGGTGCATCCGATAGCGAACAATGCCCACAAATTCGTCTGGATCTAGGCTAGCTCCGCCCACAAGCGCACCATCGATATCGGGCTGCGCCATGATCCCGGCAACATTGTCAGCCTTCACTGACCCGCCATACAGGATCCGAACAGAGGCGGCAGTTTGTGGGCCGAATACATCCCCCACGTGCTGTCGAATCGAATGGATAACTTCCTGAGCATCTGATGGAGTGGCTACCGCACCCGTACCAATTGCCCACACGGGCTCATAAGCGATCACTAGCGAGGCAACTTGATCGGCGGTCAGGTCAGCCAGAGAACCTGTTAATTGATCAATGATGAAGCTCACGGCCTGACCCGCCTCTCGGGTTTCGAGACCTTCGCCAACGCAGACAATTGGTGTCAGCCCGTGACTCAGAGCTATCCGGGTTTTTGCGTTGACGATTTCATCGGTTTCTGCATGGTGTGTCCGTCGCTCACTATGACCTGTGAGGACGTAGGTGCACCCCAACTTGGCAAGCATTGATGCGGAGATGTCTCCTGTGTACGCACCTCGGTCGTATGGTGAAAGATCTTGGGCACCGTATTGAATGTCGTATTTGTCGCCCTCAATCAACGTTTGGACAGAACGTAAATCGGTGAATGGCGGAAGCACTGCAACATCTACAGCCTCAAAATCCGTTTCATTGAGAGCGAAAGCCAATTTCTGAACTAACGCAATCGCCTCGAAATGATTAATATTCATTTTCCAGTTACCAGCCATGAGTGGGTGGCGTGATTCCTTGCTCATTAACTACCTTCCAATACTGCCAAGCCTGGCAAAGATTTACCTTCCAGGAATTCGAGGCTTGCCCCGCCACCTGTGCTGATGTGATCAAACTTAGTGGGGTCAACATTGAGCAATCGAACGGCCGCCGCTGAATCGCCCCCTCCAATCACGGTGAAGGCACCAGATTGCGCCATGGCTTGGGCAACCGCAAGCGTTCCCGCCGAAAAAGCTGGCATCTCAAATACACCCATGGGACCGTTCCACACAACCGTCTTTGATTGGTCGATCACGGCAGCGAACTGCTCCCTGGTGACAGGTCCAATATCAAGGCCCATCCA
>CAZVLV010000304.1:0-2266 GCA_964628015.1 uncultured Aquiluna sp.
GATAGCCCAACTCTATCGGTGAAGGTCAGTTGATTTATTTGCCCCAAGCAGACCAGGCCGAGCTCACCATGGAACGCAAATCATGTGTGGCCGACCACTGCAACTTCTTAGCACTGAGCTGGACATCCGCAAAGGATGCCGGGGGATCACCCGCCCTGCGCCCGACTATTTCTGGGTTGATGTCCTGACCGAGAACCTCACCCACCATGGCCATGACTTCGGCCACGCTCACCCCCTGACCACGTCCGATATTGATGGCGAGATTGGCTTTTCCTTCCTCACAGAGGCGCACCGCTTCACCGTGTGCTCCCGCGAGATCTTCCACATGGATGTAATCGCGAATGCACGTGCCATCAGGGGTGGGGTAATCATCGCCAAAAATCTTGGGCCGTTCACCATTGGCTAACGCGCGAAACACCATGGGGATCAAGTTGTTCACGCTGTTATCCCCCAGCGAGTCCTGAGCAGCCCCCGCGACATTGAAATATCGCAGGGCAATCCAGTTCAATCCCCAACTGGTGGCGAGATCCTTGGCTAGCCACTCGCCAATTACTTTTGTTTCACCATAGGGAGACTCGGGTTGCAACGGCTCCGATTCAGTAATTGGATTCGATTGAGGTGTTCCATAGACCGCAGCCGATGATGAATACACAAAGTTCTTTACTCCCACAACGTGCATGGCCTCTAACAATGAGATCAATCCCGTGACATTCTCAGAGTAGTAATACAGCGGAATCTCCACGGATTCTCCGGCAGCTTTTTTTGCTGCCAAATGAATCACACCCGTGACATGGTGGTCACGCAGCGCTTGTTCCACTAGCAATCGATCAGCGATATCCGCTTCAACAATGGTGACTTCCTTAGGAATCCGAGTGCGCAACCCGGCTGAGAAATTATCAAGAACAATCGGAGTGATACCTCGTTGGAGTAAGTCGCGCACAACGTGAGCGCCGATATATCCCGCTCCCCCTGTTATCAGCCACGTGCTCATGAATGGACCCTCATTCGAACTTGTTCCCCGTGATGCGTTCATAGGCCTGCACGTACTTATCGCGAGTTTTCTCTACGATCTCCGGCGGAAGCGGTGGGGGCGGCTCTCCCGAATCTTTATTCCACCCTGATGCGGGTGAGGTGAGCCAATCACGAACAAACTGTTTGTCGAAAGAGGGTTGGGGGCCGCCAGGATTCCATTGATCCTTTTCCCAGTAACGGGATGAATCAGGGGTGAGGACTTCATCGCCTAACACAATGCGACCTTTGTATTTTCCGCCAAGGGCTACACCGAATTCAAATTTGGTGTCTGCCAAAAGCAAACCACGTCGTTCCATTTTCTCGGCCGCATACTCATACACAGACATTGAAAGGCGCTTCAATTCCTGCGCTTCTTCCTGTCCCAGTTCAACAATGACTTCGTCGTAGGTGATGTTGACATCGTGATCACCAAGAGCCGCTTTGGTTGCAGGTGTGAAGAGTGGTTTCGGCAAAAGCGCGCCATCTTTAAGTCCTGGTGGCAGACCCTGTCCGCAAATCTTGCGCTCACGCACATAATCCGCGTAACCCGAACCCGCCAAGTATCCGCGAACAACACACTCCACTGGAAACATCTCCAATGGCTCACACACCACAGCGCGTCCCTCCACCGACTTTGGCACTTTCGATGTTGTGGTGTGGTTGTGTACCAGCCCCTCTAGTTGAGAGAACCACCACTGGGAAATACCGTTGAGAATTCTGCCTTTATCGGGAATCTCTGTCGGGAGTACCCAGTCATATGCAGAGATACGGTCACTCGTGATGAGCAAGAAACGGCCTTGGGAATTTCGATAAATATCGCGAACCTTGCCCGAGTACACGTGTTCATAACCCTCAGGGAGGTCGTAGGTGCTTGTGATCACAGGATTCCGCTCGGCGAATAGGTAGCTGCTTCCGGATATGCGTTCGAGATTACTTCCACCCGATCAGCAAGGAGCTTCACTTGATTGCGCGAGTCACCCGTGAACTCAATGGGGTTAGCAAGGAGTGATTCCAACTCCGCGAGATCAAATGTTAATCGCGAATCACGTGCTAGTTGTTCGAGTAAATTATTCTCAGCGTCCGGTGTCTCCCGCATTCGGAGTGCGGTTGCAACGGCGTGCTCTTTGATGGCTTCGTGGGCTACTTCCCTGCCAACTCCAGACTGCACCGCTGCCATCAATATTTTGGTCGTGGCGAGAAACGGCAAAAACCGTTGTAACTCGCGGTCAATCATTGCGGGAAAGGCACCAAAAGC
>CAZVLV010000305.1:0-2255 GCA_964628015.1 uncultured Aquiluna sp.
TCACTCGCGGCCTGGATCCATGGGCCGGCTTCTTCAATGGTCAAGTCGGGTGTAATCAATCCAGATCCGCCTTGTGAGGCTAGATTCTCGGTAAATCTCTTCACGCCATAACGTTCAATAGGATTCCAGTAACTCATCACTACGGACGAGCCACCGTGCTGACTGATTGCGCCCACCACTTCTAAGACTGATTCCGTAGTTGCTCCGCCAGACAAGGCCGCTGACACTGCATTTTGAATAACAGGACCATCCATCAAGGGGTCTGAGTAGGGAAGACCTACCTCGATGAGATCAACCCCATGGTCGATCATGGCAAGCATGAGCTCGACTGATTTTTCCACCGTAGGGAAACCTGCGGGAAGGTACCCGATAAGCACCGATCTTTTCTCAGAATCAGCCCGAGCAAATGCACGGGTGACGTGCGATTTAGAAGAAGCCAAATTCACCTGCGATTACCGACCCTCTGCAAGCTCTGCTGAGACAACATCACCTAGGTCGATACCAAACCAACGTGCGGCTGTCGCGACGTCCTTGTCACCCCGACCCGAGAGATTAACAATGATGACCGAGTCGGGTCCAAGTTCCGCACCAAGGCGCATAGCTCCAGCGAGACCGTGGGCAGTTTCAATGGCAGGGATGATCCCCTCGGTGCGGGAGAGCAAGGAGAATGCCGTCATGGCTTCAGCGTCATTGACGGGTTCATAGATGGCCCGCCCTGTGTCGTGTAACCACGCGTGCTCGGGACCTACCCCTGGATAATCTAACCCCGCACTAATGGAGTGCGATGGAATTGTTTGACCCCACTCGTCCTGCATGACGTAGGTACGCGCACCGTGAAGAACTCCTGGCGAACCTGCCGCGAACCGCGCAGCGTGTCTGCCCGTTTCTACGCCATCGCCGCCGGCCTCGTACCCACGCAAGGACACTTCGGGGTCATCGATAAACGCGCTGAATAACCCCATGGCGTTTGAGCCGCCACCCACGCAAGCGGCCACGGCATCAGGGAGTCGGCCCTCAATAGCGAGTATCTGCTCGCGAGCTTCCCTACCAATAACTGAATGGAAGTAACGCACCATCTCGGGAAATGGAGCAGGTCCCGTGACGGTCCCCAACACGTAATGCGTCTTCTCTACAGTGGATACCCAATCGCGCATGGCCTCATTGATTGCGTCCTTGAGGGTTCTGCTCCCATTGGTGACCGGAACTACTTCTGCTCCGAGTAATTTCATGCGAGCAACGTTCAATGCCTGACGACGAGTGTCTTCTTCGCCCATGTACACGGTGCAGTCCAAACCAAGGAGCGCAGCAGCGGTAGCCGTGGCAACACCATGCTGGCCCGCGCCTGTCTCCGCAATAACTCGAGACTTACCCATACGCTTCGTAAGAAGCGCTTGACCTAGCACGTTATTAATCTTGTGCGATCCAGTGTGATTTAGATCTTCGCGCTTGAGGTACACACGTGCACCATTGCAATACTCAGCAAACCTATGAGCCCTGGTGAGGGGCGATGGGCGCCCCGTGTAATCACGTTCAAGATCAGCCAATTGTTGTAGGAAGGCGGGTTCCGATTTTGCTAGGCGAAATGCAGCATCAAGTTCATCAAGGGCGGATGTCAAAGCCTCTGGTACGAATCTGCCCCCGTACGGCCCAAAGTGTCCCGGCAACTGGACCGAGTTCTCAGTCCATCCAAGATTCTCCGCTGTTGTCACGACCGACCTCGCGATCGACAGGATGGATGAGCTCCAGCGGTGACAAGCTCGTGGACGGCCGCCCTCGGATTACCTCGAATAACAAGTGATTCACCCACGAGCACTGCATCGGCACCTGCATCCGCATAAACCATGAGGTCATGGTGGTCTCTTACGCCTGACTCCGCAATTCGAACACATGACTGCGGAATTCGATCAACAACTCGAGCAAATGTGTTTCGATCAACTTCCAAGGTCTTGAGATCCCTGGAATTCACGCCAATTACCACCGCACCCGCGTCAAGGGCCCTGTCAATTTCACGTTCGTCGTGTACCTCAACGAGCGGAGTGAGACCTAGGCTGTGGGTCCTTTCTACCAATGAAACGAGTGCTGCCTGGTCCAAGGCAGCAACGATGAGGAGCACCATGTCGGCACCATAGGCCTTGGCTTCCCAAAGTTGATAACTGCTAACCACAAAGTCTTTACGCAGGACCGGGATATCAATTGCGGCACGTACGGCCGCCAAGTCCTCAAGACTGCCACCAAATCTTCGTTCTTCGGTGAGA
>CAZVLV010000306.1:0-2238 GCA_964628015.1 uncultured Aquiluna sp.
GTTAAACGCCTTCTTTGGTTATTCATAGTCTTCGAGCGAAGCACTGATCTCGGGAATTGTTGTCAATGGTGAAGCCGTTCCTGCTGTAACTGCAGGGACGCAGTTGGAGGTCATTCTTAATCGGACACCCTTCTATGCCGAGTCGGGTGGCCAACTCGGCGACCATGGAGATATCCGTACCAGCTCTGGTGCCACGCTTCGAGTCAGGGACGTTCAATCGCCTGTTCCAGGATTGTTTCTTCATCGTGGCGAAGTAATTAATGGTGAATTTCTCCTAGGCGATACCGTGATGGCTGTTGTCGATGTTGAGCGGAGAAAGGCAATTTCTCGCGCGCATACCGCCACACATATGGTTCACAGAGCCTTCCGAGAGCGGTTGGGCGAAACAGCGACACAAATGGGGTCAGAAAACTCACCAGGGAGATTCCGATTCGATTTTCCAAGTCCTGAGCCAGTGTCATCCCATGTGCTCCGGGATGTTGAGCAATACGTCAATGCAATGCTGATTGAAGACTTAGAAGTCCATGCACAGGTAATGTCTCAGGCCGATGCTCACTCTATGGGCGCCATGGCTCTCTTTGGTGAAAAGTATGGATCTGAGGTTCGAGTTATCTCCGTGGGCGATTGGGCTCACGAACTGTGCGGCGGTACACATGCGCAGCGTTCCGGCCAACTCGGGCTTGTCACCTTTGTCAGCGAAGGATCGGTGGGAGCGGGCGTTCGACGCGTGGAAGCTCTTGTGGGCGCCGATGCTTATAAATACCTTGCTAATGAACACATTCTGGTGAATCAAATCACGGAGATTCTGAAAGTTCCTGGCGACCAATTGGTTGACCGACTTGAGAAAACTCTTACAAGTTTAAAGGAAGCAGAGAAAACCATTGCCGCCCAAAAGCGTGCTGCGCTTAATGCTGATTATGACTCAATTGTTGGATCTCCAAGAATTATCAATGGAGTTTCCCTCTGGGCATTCACCGCACCACAAGGCGTAGATGCAAGTGGCCTACGGGAACTCGCACAGCGAGTTATTTCTTCAGCCTCGGAGGCGGCAGTTTGCTTGGCGACAGCGATTGAGGCTGACAAAGTACTTGTGGTGGCGGCTGCAAACACCAGAGCAATTGATGTAGGTGTCTCGGCCAAACGGGTACTGGCCTCTGCACTTGTTGAACTGGATGGAAGAGGTGGAGGAAAGGATGACTTCGCCCAAGGATCAGGTGCCAAAATTTCCGGAATAGATTCCGCGATAGCTCAAGTGACCGTCGACCTCCAAAGTGCATAGGCATGGGAGTTCGAATCGCTTTTGATGTTGGCACTGTCCGTATTGGTGTGGCCACATCTGATCCACATGGAATTCTCGCCAGTCCTCAACCGGCGATTCCTGCGGGAGAGGACTCAATTTCACGTGCCGTGGATCTAGCGGATCAGTATTCGGCAACGGAGATAATTGTCGGTTTGCCACAGTCTCTTTCCGGTCGCGAAAGTGCCTCAACGGAGTTAGTCAGGGCTTGGGCATGTCAATTGGAATCGGAAGGCAGTTATCCCGTTATTCTCGTAGATGAAAGGTTCACCACTGTCCTTGCGCAGAATTCGTTCCGCGCATCGGGGCGGAACGTGAAGGAAACTCGCTCAAAAATTGATAGCGCAGCCGCAGCAGTCTTGTTGCAAAGCTACCTTGACATGAATTCGCGCAGCGACAACAAAGAATCAACGTAGATTTACTGAGGAAAGGGACGGGAGTTCAACTGATGACAACGCTGAATGAACTCTTTTCCGAAGAGCCACTACCGCCATCACGCCATTCCAAGACCTTCGGAAGGCGCGTTGTAGTCCTTGCATTGTTGGCTGGTGTAGTTGCATTAGCGGCTGGTGTGTTTTTTGCTCTGTCAGGTGGATCTGAACCCAATGACTATGAAGGGGAAGGGTCGGGCTCGGTCACCATTGTTGTGGGACGGGGCGAGAGTCTTACCAGCATAGGCGAAACGCTCGTAGAAGCCGGTGTCATAAAGACAACGCAGGCATTTGTCGATGCAACAGCTCTGAACGAAGAAAGTTCCACCATAGGACCTGGCCAGTACACATTACGTGAACAAATGAGTGGTAGCTCAGCACTCGCCCTAATGCTAGATCCAGTCTCAAGAGCTGATTCGAGACTTGTGTTGCGTGAAGGGTTGCGTCTTGACCAAACTCTCGATGCCTCCGCCTCAGCAACAGGACTGCCCTTGAGTGACTTTGAAGATG
>CAZVLV010000307.1:0-2232 GCA_964628015.1 uncultured Aquiluna sp.
AACCAATAACCCTTCGATTAACAGTCGAATGCTCTGCCAATTGAGCTATGGGGGAATGACTGGCGAACACTATCAAGCGAGGGAGCGTTCACACGCCGAGGGTCAGTCGGAGTTCAGCCAGTGCGCGGTCCGCACTGGCCCGAATTTCCGGCGAATTCACATCAAGATCGGGGTCGAATTCGACCAGCCACGTGATGGTGTCACTCCCTGACTCCCTTCGACCCACGCAGACAACATTGCCGCCAACATCTAGTGGAACTCGCTCGCGAATTACCACACTGGCCGTGACTCGATCTCGAACAACGGGTGGCAACTCCCCCGCGGGTTCCAGGTGCAAGGTGATTTTTTCACCACGCACGGTGAAGATGCTCAACCATGGTTGCTCCCATCCTGCCCGAGCTATATCAATCCACGCCAATCGCACCGGTTCATCCTCGGTCGCGAAATACAAGGCACGGTCGGTTGCAATGACCACCGGCGGTTGGTACTGGGAAGGACCTAATCCGGTTGCCATGATCCGTTCACCCGTGCGCACTCCAAGCGCTTGGGAATCCTGCTGGAGCTGAATTTCATATGGATGCTTCTTCATGAATGGAAGGCGGAATGACGACATGTGATGTCTAGCCCTCCCCAAACGCAATATCTCGCAAACTACGCCGGTAGGTCTCCAGAGCAAAAAGTTGTTCCATGATCTCCGTGGAGTCACCTGATTCTTCAGCACGAGTTAACTGCCCTCGCAGTTCCTCTATTCGCTTCGCGGAATCAATCTCAAGTAACCGAGCAATCATTCCGACGGCATAGCGTTCATCGGTTCCTGCTTCGGCAGGCATTGGCTCAACCGCTAGTTCGCGGATGGTTGATCGAATGTCATCGTCAGGGGCTGCGGCGAGAACAGCGTCGATCCACGCCATGCCATCACGGCCCACATGAGGGCCGCCCGCTGCAACAATCGCCTGAAACACGGCACTTGCCTTGTCGTGAGTAAATGCGGTGGCTTCCACGCTGCCGAACCATTCGCTGACAGCACCGGGAAACTGCAGTGCAGCCTTCAGCGCCTCCCGCTCCACCGATGCACCAATCGCCGAACGCTTTGCCACAGTGGGTTGAGAGGACCGACCTCCCACCGCCTTGATCACGGTGGCGGGGTCCATTCCAAGCCAGCCCGCCAATCGACGTGAGTACTCCGGGCGCAATGTGGTGTCACGAATCTTGGCAACAATGGGAGCACTTTCCTGAAGGGCCGCAACCCTGCCTTCCGAGGAATTGAGATCGTATTGAGAGAGAACAGACTTAATTGCAAATTCAAATAACGGAACTTTGTTTTCAATGAGGGCACGCACGGCTGAGTCACCATGCTGCAGTCGAAGGTCACACGGATCAAGCCCAGATCTCTCCACAGCAACAAAAGTTTGCGAAACAAAACGCTGATCTTCCTCGAATGCTCGAAGCGCGGCTTTCTGTCCTGCAGCATCGCCATCAAATGTGAAGATGACTTGGCCGCGCATGCGGTCATCGTCCATGAGTAGCCTGCGTAAAACCTTTATGTGTTCGGCACCAAAGGCTGTACCACAAGTTGCAACAGCAGTTCCCACACCAGCGAGGTGTGCGGCCATGACATCGGTGTAGCCCTCCACAATCACCGCGGTCTGCTCCTTGGATACATCCTTACGAGCCAGATCGAGGCCGTACAGCACCGAACTCTTTTTGTAAATTGACGTTTCTGGAGTGTTCAGGTATTTGGGTCCTTCGTCATCGTCATACAACTTGCGAGCACCGAAGCCGATTACCTCACCCCCGAGATCGCGAATTGGCCACACCAAGCGACCCCGAAACCTGTCATAGACACCGCGATTACCCTGACTGACCAATCCCCCTGCCAGTAATTCTTGCTCAGTGAATCCTCGATCCTTCAGGTGCTTGGTGAGCGAATCCCAACCCTGGGGTGCGTATCCCACACCAAATGTGCGCGCAGCGTTTGCGTCAAAACCGCGTTCGGTCAGAAAGTTGCGTCCAGTTTCTGCCTCTGGGCTGGACAACTGCTCCTGATAGAACACGGCCGCAACCTTGTGCGCCTCGACAAGCCGCTTGCGTTGACCCTGTTGCTTATTCGGGGTGACACCGCCGTCAACATATTGCAAAGTGATGCCAACCTTGTCGGCAAGCTTCTCCACCGCCTCGGTGAAAGACAGGTGATCGATCTTCTGGATAAACCCAATGAGGTCACCACCCTCG
>CAZVLV010000308.1:0-2184 GCA_964628015.1 uncultured Aquiluna sp.
AATGGAGGTCGATATTCGATTCGGGGTACGACCCAATAGCTTTCGAGTTTTCGCAGTGCGGGACGACGACCACTTTGAGGTCGAATACGAGAAAATCTTGGCCGAAGAGCCGGCTGACTTTGCTTCATTGTCGTTTGTGGCTCGAAGCTCGCAGCCATACCGCCTTACGCTGATCAACCCAGATTCCACAGTGGTGAGCAGGTTCAGTAACCATGCCTCAATGGCATCGGGAAACCTGAATGCCACATCGACAAGCCTCATGGCCCACCCAGGTTGTGTCGAAGCGAACTCTTGCCCCCTCACCTTCTCACTGCTAGTCGAGGCTTGGAGCACGGATATGCACGAGAGCTTCTCAATCTCTAATCAAATTATGCGTCCAACTTCCAGCGAAGAAGTTTGCCTGACCATCAATAACTGGAGCAGTCCCAACTCAGGCCCTTCAGAGCCATATTGCACCGAACCCGATTGGGTGGCGCCCTGGCGCCTCGATGGCGACGACGTGATTTACGACGAACAGTCCGGGTTCGCAGTGTTTCGAACAACCCAGAGCCTAAGCGTTCGCGAGAAGGCGACCTTCCAAGAAGGTGGAGTTGACGGGTTCGCGGACGATACACCGATTCCGCTGAACTCCGACCTGAATCTCTATGGAAAGTGGCTAACCAGCCCGCGAGCTGTATTGAGTCGCGTGACGCTATTCGGTGTGACCTATGACGTTGTTGATTGCACGCCCCCAGGACAGTTAGAGCGACTACAGTCTTGCCTGGAGTCGACCCTGGGTGAAACCACACTCAGAATCGAACCGTTCTCAAGCGAAGAGGGTGACCGCTTTGCTCTGGTTCAAGATATCTCGACAAGTGATCTAGCGATAAGTGCATCGTGGACCACGGGTTCCGCGTTTCTTTTGTTCACCACTTTCGGCACCTCACTCGATGACCAAGATTCTTTCAACAGGGCTCCTGTGAGCGGTTCCACACACACTTGGACGGATCTGGGTGCGGACCTCTGTCCCTCAGGGCAGTGTGCGGCCGTTTACTACGTTTATTTGAACATTGAAACCGATTTCGATTTCCAATCTCTCAACTTTCAAATCCTGAGACAGTCCCCCGGGGAGACCTTGACGGTGTCATTTTCGCTATCTGGTGGTCAGGGTGCATTTGACACAGTTCAACAGGTCCCGAGAGGTTGGATGTCCTTGCCTACGGTGCAGGGAGTGGCAAAGGCAGGCTTTTTGCCGGTGGGCTGGAGGTCACCCTCCATCGATGAAGTCTTCCAATTCGACACTCCGGTCCCAATTGTCTTTGGAGGGGATCGCTTTGATCTTGTCTGGGAACCCGCATTCACCTTGAAGTTCATGGATGGATTCTCATCGAGCCCAATCACAGAGTTCCTAATTGCAACATCGTCTCCGACTTGGCAGCCGAACCTCAGAGAAATTCCGGATGCAGCTCACCCGCTTGGCTATTCCTTCCTCGGATGGACGCTGACGCAGAGCAGCTCCGTTCAGTTTGTGATTGACGGAACCCCGACTTCGCTGACCTCCGATCTCACGTTCTACCCGATTTGGGATCTTCCAGCTCCTGCGCCCTCGAGTCCACAGCCGGTTGTTTCAAGCCCAAGTCCTTCTGCCGGAACACCTAGTCCAGTTGTTGTGGTGCCGGTCGTGACCGAATCAGCGACGGTTAGCCCCTCCACCAGCAGCAACACGGCCTCCAGCTCACCCGGGTCAAACCCAGCTCCCACGACAAGTCCATCGGCCTCGGCGTTGGTGTCAACCAAATCGACCACGCTGAAGATTGGCAGAAAGAACGGACTCACCCAGATCGAATTTGGTCTACCTGCGAAGTACTCAGGCGGCAAGGCAACCATCGAGGTTAAGCGTTGGATAAACAACCGAGTCAGATACTTCGTGATTGGAAAGGCGACGGTAGCCAAGCCGAGCTCGAGCACTTCGGGTAGAGCTCAACTGGACTTCAGCTTTCGCCTAGCACTGCGTCCCACAGACGTGGTTCGAATCAAGGTGGGCAAGATCACAGTTATGAACAAGCGCCTCGGTTCGTAAGCACCTTTGCCTCACGAGCCTTCATGCATCGGGAGTAATCTTTAGACGACTTCTTCCACTTTGAAAGTCACTGGAGAAAACATGAACGCCCTAATCAACTTCATCACCGGCAAGAAGACCGCTTG
>CAZVLV010000309.1:0-2163 GCA_964628015.1 uncultured Aquiluna sp.
CCAACAGATCAATGCGCGGACCTTCCAGTCTCCACGACAACTTCTTAATCACGTTCTGACTTAATGCATGGGATCCAGCAACAGCAACGGTATCTACTTCAGAAAGTTCAATGCGGGCCATGACTTCGTCGAGCCAGGCCTTCAAATCCTCTTCGGAGCAATCTTCTTCGGGTTCATTCACAACATCGACAACTAAGAACCCGGCAACCGGATCGCGATCAAGCAAATCAGAGATTTCTTCTTGGCGCGCACCATTACCAATCACCATGGTGCGGTGTAGGTAATTGCCATACCGGCGTTCGTGACGCAACCACGCGCGCAGCAACCACCGCACCGCAAGCAGCATGGTGATACCCGCAACGAATGTGATCAACACGAACCCGCGAGAAAGATCAAGCTTGAATGCAAAAGCGACAATCGCCACACCGCCGAATAATCCGGCAGAGGCGGTAATGACGCGTTTGAATTCTTCTGACCCCACACCTAACACGCGAGTGTCATAAGCACCGCGGATCACAAGTGCCAAACTCCATGACACCACCACAACCAATGCGAAAATCACGTAGGTGCTGTCGGAGATGTTCAAGTTATAAGGAATGGTCCAGCGCAAAACGAAACCAATTGTTGCCGCAGCCACAATCGCCACGGTGTCCCAGATCGCTGCCTTACGCGCGTACACCCGCAATGGATCGCGGCGCCCGGTTGGCCGGTCGCGGTGACGGTCGGTGGTGGCCCAACCCTGTTGGGTGTGCGCCTCTACAGCGATACGTCGCCAGGTGCCGGTGTCGCTGATGTCGCCGGTGTTGGTGGATGCAGGGCTCAGGTTTGGAGTGCTGACATTTGGAGTCTGTGCGTCCTGGGACATCTGCACACCTCCGAATGTAAAGAGCTAGCGACTGTAAGGAACTAGCCGGTCGCCCCTACGGTACCAGCGCTAGAGCCAGATCACGGCTTCGTCAGCGGCCAAACGAGGGCTACGTGGGCGGATTCCCTCAGGGGATGCATGCCCAATATTGACCAGATACAGGGATTTCCAGGTGGTATCTGTGAGGAATTCAGAATCCACGCCCTCACGACTAAAGCCCGCCATGGGTCCGGCATCAAGCCCAATAGATCTGACCGCCAGGATGAAATACCCCGCCTGCAGGGTGGCAATGTCCTTCGCCGCAGCGAATCTTTTGGCCGGATCGGAATAAGACTCTTTGGCGCCCGGATTATTGGGAGCAAACACCGGCAGGTTCTCGTGGAACTCGGTGTCGTAGGCGAGCACCGCCACCACCGGTGCACTTGCACTCTTGGGTTGATTCGCTTCGGCGAGGTGCGGCAAAAGTCGCCGCTTCGCGTCTTCGTTGCGAATAAACAACAACCGTAGGGCTTGGGAGTTCATCGGTGTAGGCGCGAACTTCACCAGTTCATAAAGTTCGGCGAGTTGCGCATCCGTGACCGGTTGATCGGTGAAGGAATACGCCGTATGCGCATCGGTAAAGAGCATGTCGGTGATAGATGTCATGGAGTGCACCCAATCACGAAGACAGGTAAACCCGGACCGGAATTTCGGTCAAGGTAATGCTGCTGCCACCTGCTGCTTCTTGGCAGTTGGACAACGGGTCACACACCAACGTGCTGTTCTCCGGAGTGGTGAACTCCGCCTCGCCGGTTTGTGCCCATGCCACGATCCACGGTTCGCCAGCGCGACTGAAGTTGCACGTCACAACATTGCCTTCTTCAGAACAACCGTTGTAGGTGGCACCCGTGACCCAGTTATCAAGGGCAAAGAAACCTTGTTCGCCATCAGAACCGGCGTACGCCTGCACACCGAGAAGGTCATAAGGGCGCAAAGTCCAGATGTACCAGTAGGAACGATCCACTTCATAACGCAAATCATCAATGTAGGTGCGCACCACGAAACCTGCTGCACGAGCACCGGTGATTTCCTGCTTGGGCAGATCACCGGGGCCGGCCAGGCCGTAGTTCAACTCGGTATCCCACAGGGGCAGATCGGGTGCACCTGCCGCTGTTAATGCTGCCTGTGCAGCCTTGATCAATGCACCGCGCGCAACGGGATCGCCATCAGCTGCTGGGTAGGAGTGAATCGCGAAAACATCGACCGGCCAACCCATTTCACCGATTGCAGCAAGGTACTCCGGATAAAAACGATCAAAT
>CAZVLV010000310.1:0-2149 GCA_964628015.1 uncultured Aquiluna sp.
TCTGTCGATGAAACTCTGGAAACGGTAGCGGTGCTTAAGGAACGCTTTCCCAACTTGCAGAGTCCACCGAGTGATGACATCTGTTATGCCACACAAAATCGTCAAACCGCGGTCAAGGCTATGGCTCCGGATTGCGATGTAGTGCTTGTGGTCGGTTCAGGTAATTCATCAAATTCGGTGCGTTTGGTAGAGGTTGCACTTGATGCAGGTGCAGGTTCCTCGTTCCGAGTCGATAGTTTTCGCGAACTGCAAGATTCATGGGTAGAAGGCGCTTCTACGGTTGGAGTGACGAGCGGTGCATCTGTACCCGAACTTTTGGTGGCTGAAGTGCTCGAGTGGCTCAGTGAGCGGGGCTTTGATTCGGTCGAGGAAGTAAGGACTGCGGAGGAAACCCTCATGTTCGCCTTACCTCCGGAACTGCGCAGAGATATTAAGGCTGCTTCAGCGAAGTGAGCGCCGGCGCAGTGCCACGATTGTTAATGCGATCACTGTTGAGCCAATAATCCAAATCCAGTTTTGTCCCAAAATAAAGAACACTTCGATAGCACGGTTAATTACACCTGACCCGGAAAAATTGATTTGCCCTACGGTGATCGCGACTATGAAGAAAGCGATTGCCGGAGCATAAATTGCGTGGATATCGTCGGAGGACCTAACGGCGAAGCTGACGAAAATCGTGGCACCCAATAGGCCAATTCCCGTCAGTGCTCCTGGTTGCGAATTAAAGAGAAAAACATTGCCCAGGGCGAAAACCACAGTGACGGAAATGGTGATGGCGTACACCCACGGGGCATTCAGTGAATCGACGACACTGGATCGACCCCGTGAACGCTGCCGTGAAGTCTCGCTCTTTCTCGCACGTGGGGACTGCTCCGGATCAAAATCACGTGAAGTCGAAGGAGACTGATTGGGGGCAGGCATGTGCATGGCAATTTCAGAGACAACGATGCTTTCGGCAGGTCCCGCGGCGCTGGCATCAATGGCAATGACATCGGTATGAGGCTGCGAATCTCGTGTCAGCGTTCGAAGTTTGCTGGATTTTTGGTGAGGAACTGCAAGCAGTGCTTCGTCGTGCCCATTCACGCCTTGACTTTTGAAAACTCGACCCGTTTCTGAGGAGGTGGTCGATTCAGGAACTTCGATTGGGTCAGATTGCGGCTCTTCGGGGCGAAAGAGAGATGCGTATGGGTCCTCGATGGGTGACGGATCCTGATTGGTCGGGTCCTGATTGGTCGGGTCCTGACTCACGGGGAACACGTTACTACTTTTCCGTTATTAATCATTTATTGCATTGAGTTGAGGTGGAACTTCTGCGATATAGGGATCAAGCTCAGGGGTTTCGGTGAGGTGGTTCTCGTTCTTTTCTGTGCGAACACCAAGTTCGGCGAGCTTGGCTCCAGTTGGCCGGACTCGAGTATCAATGGAGCGAACTGTGTGGTTGTAGTGGCTCACGGCTCCTTGAAGGGATTTACCCAATCGATTGAAATGAGTGAAAACGATGTCAACTCGGGTGTAAAGCTCGCGAGATAGTTGTGAGATTTCTTTTGCCTGTTCGAGCATTTCGTTGTTCTTCCAGCTCATGCCAACTCCGCGAAGAAGTGCGTACAAAGTTGTTGGAGTCGCTGGAACAATATTTCGCGAAAATGCGTAATCCAAAAGATCTGGCCGATACTGCAATGCGGACTCGAGTAAAGATTCCGATGGCAAGAACATGATGACGAAATCAATGGATTCAGTGAAGTTTGCTGAGTAAGCCTTTCGACTCAGTAGATCGATGTGTGAGACAACTGATCTGGTGTGATCAGCCATGAGTTTCTCTTGTTCATGAGGATCCGTGCAATTGGCGGCAGCGAGATAATTCTCCATGGGAGTTTTTGCATCTACCAGAATGCACCTGTCATCGGAGAGAAGGACCTGAAGATCTGGTCGCAGAGCTCCAGTATCGGTGAGCACACTTCCTTGCTCAATAAAATGAACTCGATTTATCAGCCCGGCAGCTTCTACAAGTCGACGCAACTCCATTTCGCCCCACCGACCACGTGCACTGCTCCGATTCAACACAGACGTGAGCTGAACGGCTTGCTGGCGGACATCTGCAACCGAAGTGGTGACATTCATCGAATCTGTACAATGCTGCAGAATGTCCTTG
>CAZVLV010000311.1:0-2133 GCA_964628015.1 uncultured Aquiluna sp.
TCAGCAGGAAGTCGATTACCCATTGAATCCAGTTCTCAAGATGCTGAACTTATTGGATCTTTGCGTCCCTTCACCATGACCTCGCCGGAACGTTTATGGTCATTGCTTGGGGCCGTGCGGCATGTCGTGTATACGGAAGTTCCCGGCGATTTCGTTGAATGCGGAGTCTGGCGTGGTGGCAGCGTCATGGCAATGGCAAAGGAATTGCGTGCTTTGGGGATCAACGATCGCAGAATTTGGCTATATGACACCTTTGCGGGAATGACTGCTCCCACGTCGGCTGACATTGAAGCAGGTTCCGGGGTTACTGCTCGTGAGATGTTGGCGACAACGCCCGTGCAAGATGGTGACAACGTGTGGTGCGTAGCAGGGCGTGCAGATGTTGAAGAAAACGTGCGTTCAACGGGGTACCCATTTGAACAGTTCACCTTCGTAGAAGGCGATGTTGCTCAGACGCTGCGAGAAAATGCACCCAAGGAAATTTCCCTCCTTCGACTAGACACGGATTGGTACGAGTCCACCAAGGTCGAGCTAGAGGTTCTCTATCCTCGACTGAGCGTTGGCGGTGTGTGCATACTTGATGACTACGGTCACTGGCAGGGAGCACGCAAAGCTGTTGATGAGTATTTTGACAATCTCGGGTTCCGCCCCTACATGCACCCAATTGACTACTCCGGGAGAGTATTGATTAAATCGGTTGCACATGACTCCTGAACAGGAGCAAGCCCTCGCTCAAAACTATGCTGGCATTGGAACGATCGCTGATCCAGCATTTGAACAAATGCAGATTCTGCACCAGGTTTCCCCCATTCAATCTGTACTTGAGATCGGCTGCACCACAGGATTTCGCCTGGAAAAGGCACGCAAGGCTTTTGGTGCACGGTGCTCGGGCATAGAGATCTCGCCCTCAGCGGTTGCCGAGGGACTCGAGCTCTATCCGGAAGTTGAGCTCCGAGTAGGCGCAGCCCCGAGAGATCTCCAACATTGGGCAGGGAAAAAGTTTGATGTCATTGTGCTTGGTCACCTTCAGTATTTATTGCCGCGGGAAGATCTCTTTCCGCTCGCCGCAAGTGTGGATTCCTTGCTCAATGATGGTGGGCACCTGATCACCATGGATTTTGTCTACCCAAGCCCCACGCGGTCAACGTATTCGCATACTTCTGCCCTTGAGGTTTTCAAGGACAGCCCGTCTGCGCCTTGGACCTGGAGTCCGACCTACTTTCTGGTGAGCCGTCAGATATACCCACAGTCACAAACTTTGACCGATCAAATGGATCCCAAGGCGTGGCAAACGGTGGACGTGATTCGTAAGCTTTCGAGTGACCAAGGGTATGTCTCCACAACACCACCGGCCTCCGTACACGATCGGAATGCATAAGTTGGGCACTTCTGACTGCTGGCTATCAGTGGTAACAGTTGTCAAGGATGATCTTGAGGGACTTGAAGTAACTCTGAACTCACTTCAAGAACAAAATCTTGAAGGTATCGAATACATTGTGATTGATAGTTCACTCAATAGATCCGTTGTTGCTGAGCGGGTAAGTTCACGCGGAGTTCCTCATTCTTCGGTGCGTTGGGTTGAGCCAGAAGGCATTTACTCCGCTATGAACCAAGGAGTTCAATTATCAAGTGCGGAATACATTTATTTTGCCAACGCGGGCGATTCCTTTGCGTCCCCTGACTCTTTGAGTGAGATTCAAAAAATAATTAAGCAGAGTCACCCAGTGTGGGTGATGGGCCCGAGCGAGATAGTGGAGCAATCAGGGCGGATCGTGGTGTCACCACCATGGGATTACGTAGCCGAGCAATCTCGATTATTTGCTCGCGGATTATTTGCTCCCCATCAGGGGACATTTGCTCGAACTTCCAGTGTCCGCGAGTTGGGTGGCTTTGATACTTCATATGAAATTGCTGCTGACTACGCACTCTTCCTTAAGTTGACACAATTATGTGATCCTGTTGTGGTTGATTTCCCAATTGCACGGTTTTCAGAAGGTGGTGCTTCGACCATGAATTGGCAAAAAGCTTTTCGGGAGTTTCACCGAGCTCGACGAGAAATCCTTATGCCCACTGGTATGCAATCAGTGCGCGAATATCTCGACACATTAAATCATTTTTCCAGAGTGGGAATCG
>CAZVLV010000312.1:0-2131 GCA_964628015.1 uncultured Aquiluna sp.
CTGCAACCGCGGGTCTAGGTAACGTTACGTGGATTGTTGACTTCAATCGTCAGTCGTTGGATCGGGTAATTCCGGGCGTGCGGATCCAGCAATGGACAGCACAATTTGACGCAGCAGGGTGGCACGTTGTGGAAGTCAAGTATGGGCCAAAGTTGCATGCAGCTTTTGCTCGCGAAGGCGGTCAAGAATTAGAAGCCTGGATAGATGCCATGCCGAATGAGAGGTACCAATCACTATTCGCCATGTCAGGGGAACAGGTACGCGAACGCTTTCTTGATGGTGCGCCCCACGCTGTTCAGGATCTTTGCACTCCACTCTCCGATCAAGAGCTCAAAGAACTAGTCACCGATCTTGGTGGTCATGACATTGGATCATTGATGAGTGCCTTACGTGAATGTGATCAGGAGGCATCCCGGCCCAGTGTGGTGTTTGCATACACGATCAAGGGGTGGGGATTACCCATGGCGGGCAATCCCCGAAACCACTCCATGTTGCTTACAGGTGAACAGATTGATGCTCTCCGTTCCGAAGTGGGACTCACCAAAGATACGGAATGGGACCGGTTCGATGTCTTGACATCGGTGGGGCAACTTGTTGCTCAGCGTGCCCAGCACCTGTCTCGAAAAGTAGCGCCCGTGAAAAAGGCAATAACTATTCCTGATTCTGCGGGGATTAATCCAAAAACCGCCATGTCAACTCAAGAAGCTTTTGGTCGAGTGTTGGTGGAACTCTCCCGCGACGACAATGTCGCCCCTTACCTGGTCACCACGGCGCCGGATGTTGCCACGTCAACGAATTTGGCTGGGTACATCAATCGCACAGGTGTTTTTCATCCCACTACCCAGCAGATGTGGACAGAAGATCCACTCGTGAAGTGGGTGGAGAGCCCTGAGGGTCATCACATTCCACTGGGTATCAGTGAAATGAATCTTTTCCTGCTGTTGGGTCAATTAGGTCTGACGTGGGATCTTTCTGATCAACAGCTTTTACCGATTGGCACGTTGTATGACCCATTTGTACTCCGTGGGCTTGATGCTTTTGTCTATTCCGTGTATTCGGAGTCGCGATTTATTGTCGCAGGAACACCCTCGGGAATTACTCTTGCGCCAGAAGGCGGAGCACATCAATCGACTATTACTGCTTCCGTGGGTCTTGAGTTACCCAATGTGACTCTCATGGAGCCGGCATTTGCAATCCCACTCGACTGGCAGATGTGTTTCGCGCTCAGTCATATTGCTGACCCAGGGAAAGGGGGAGTGCATGGTGATTCAGAAAAGGGTTCCTATTACTTCCGTTTAACCACCAGACCCATTGATCAGCAGCCGTTTGAGCAGGCACGCGAGCGCATCGGCGAGGCAATCATCCGGCGACAGGTTGTGGCGGGTGCCTACTCACTCATGCAGTTAAGCGGTGACCTGGACAATGACAATTCTTCTCCGCGTGTTCAAATCGCCGCGTGTGGCGCCATCATGCCAGAGGCAATAGCTGCCGCCCATGAATTGGCTGATGAAGGAATTAGTGTGAACTTGGTCGATATCACATCGGCTGATCGACTCTATTCGTCATGGCAAAGAACAATTCGACAAGGAATTCGAACTGCTACTACTCCCAGTATCCCTGGTGCATTGCGTGCTGCATTTGACCTTACCGCTCCCATTGTCACGGTCCATGATGCATCTAGCCATGCACTGGCTTGGTTGGGTTCAGCATTGGGTGTGCCGTGTGTGAGTTTGGGTGTTGATCGATTCGGTCAATCGGGGACTGTCGCAGATCTCTATGCAGAACATGACCTCACCAGTGGATCGATTGTGAATGGAGCGCTCGCGGCGCTTTCACTCACGAAGTAACTTCCATTTCACCCGAGTAATTTCACGAGCGTATGTTGTGCATGCGAGTTTTCTGCAGGAGCGTTTTTAAAGATGAACCTCTGCAGCTTCGCCTGCGGTAATGCGCAGTAGTTCGTCATAACTGGTGGGAAACACATAGTGGGGGTGACCACCTGCGGCCCATACTTCGTCATAGCGGCTAAGGGCAATATCAACAATTGTCGGGAGCGGTTCGGGGTGCCCAACGGGTGCTACGCCGCCTGTGGTCTCTGCAACCCGACGTCTAGAGCTCGATGTCCAGCCTC
>CAZVLV010000313.1:0-2128 GCA_964628015.1 uncultured Aquiluna sp.
TCGCCTTACCAATTTGTACAGCGAAGTAAATCACGTACGGTTGTGATTGACGGAGAGCCAAAATCTGGTGAAGTGTGTGGAAAATTTGGATGAACCACTGGGGAGGCAGGTGTCAGGGTGACTCTTAACAAGAGCTCGCGTTGGGCAATCGCATTCGGATTGATTGCCGCGTTAATTGCCGGTCTATTTGTCGCTGCACCCGCACACGCCACACCTCGAGCGATACTCGTGTGGGTAGATGCTCCCTACAAGGATGCAGCCCGCGAGTTATTTGCTAAGGGTTATCAGAATCGGGCGGTCAAAGTTCGTGTGCGGGACATGTCCACGATAGTTACCGACCTGCAATCCATTGACCCGGAAAAAGCTCCCGACATTATTTTGATCGACAATGATCAGGTAGGTGACTTGGCCTCCGCTGCTCTCATCACCCCGCTGGAATTAAGTTCCACCACCACCCGCGCGCTCTCCACCATTGCTGTGAACGGATTCAAATATGGTGAATCGCTCTATGGAGTCCCTATGCAACGCCAAAACGTTGCACTAGTCACGAATGCCACCATGATTCCTACTGCTCCAAAAACATTTAAGCGGCTCAGCACACTTGCTTTGAAAACTGTTGCCGACGGTGTCGCGCAAATCCCTTTCGCAGTTCCCCAAGGTCTTGATGGCGATGCCTACTCCACCTACCCACTGTTTTCAGGACTCGGCGGATTTGTTTACGGCACCAACAGTTTTGGCAGCATTAACACGAAGAATGTAGGCATCAATAACAAGAAGTTCCGCAAGAACCAATCCCAAATTGATGAATGGAACAAGAGTGGTCTGCTCAACTCTGCCCTCACAGCAGATGAAGCTCGGGCGGCATTTCTCGAAGGTCGCTCCCCGTTCTGGATCACCGGCCCCGATGATATTGCCAACCTCAAGACGGTGAATTTCCGCTACCGCATTTCCATGGTGCCCCCGATCGTGAAGGGGATCAATACATCACCACTCATGAAATCCATTGGTTTCGCGGTGACATCATTTGCCAGTCAGCACAAAGTGCTCCCAGCGTCTCGTGACCTCGTGACAAATCTCAACACCACCGTGAAGGCTCAAACCACCTTCTATTCCAAGTCGCCCTATGTCGGTCTGCCCGCCAATACCGCTGCCGCGGCCGCCTCGCCTGACCGAGTTCTCCTCGCCTTTGGCTCATCAGCCATTGGTGCCGTGCCCTTGCCGAATGTGCCTGAATGGGGAACCACGAGCCTTGCCCTGGGTGGGGCATGGCGGGATTCCACTCGAGGTGGCGATGCTGTAACGGCCGCTAAGGCTTTTGCGGGTGCTCGGGCTCAGGTGATTGCCGCCCAGGCGGCGGCTGCTGCGCCGGCAGCGCCCACGGCCCCTGTGATTCCCTAGATTTCCCCTACGGATTTGCACTCTCACCCCGAGAGTGCTAACTTTTCCGATAGCACTCTCACCATGAGAGTGCTAACTCACAGAACCAGATTCCTGCAGTTTCCGGAAGGAACCCACAACTCATGGCAAAAATGATTGCATTCGACGAAGAAGCACGTCGCTCACTCGAGCGCGGCATGAACGTCCTCGCTGACGCCGTCAAAGTAACTCTTGGACCAAAAGGTCGCAACGTAGTTTTGGAGAAGAAGTGGGGCGCACCCACTATCACCAACGACGGTGTATCCATCGCGAAAGAAATTGACCTCGAAGACCCATATGAAAAGATCGGCGCCGAGCTGGTCAAGGAAGTTGCCAAGAAGACAGACGATGTCGCAGGCGACGGCACCACCACCGCAACTGTGTTGGCCCAAGCGCTTGTGCGCGAAGGTCTGCGCAACGTTGCCGCGGGTGCAAACCCCATGGGCCTGAAGAAGGGCATTGAGCGCGCTGTGCAAATCGTCACAGACGAACTTCTCTCCATGGCAAAAGATGTAGAAACAAAAGAGCAGATTGCATCGACCGCTGCAATCTCCGCTGGTGGCGACATGGAAGTTGGCGAACTGATCGCTGAAGCCATGGACAAGGTCGGCAAAGAAGGTGTCATCACCGTTGAAGAAAGTCAGACATTCGGTCTCGAGCTCGAGCTCACCGAAGGTATGCGCTTCGACAAGGGTTACATCTCCCCGTACTT
>CAZVLV010000314.1:0-2094 GCA_964628015.1 uncultured Aquiluna sp.
AATCTCCGCCTTCAGCGAGGGGGATGAGGAGCTTTTTGGAGCCCCCGAGAACCAAGAGGGATCGAGATACGTCATCCTCTCGGGCCAGCGTGATGCCTTCAGGAAATGTGGAGGTGTCAATTTCCACGGTGTAGGTGCCACCTGCGGGCAAGGGGATTGAGAACGAGCCATCGGGTCCAGAAGTTGCGGAGCCTGAAAACCCGTCTTCAGATGTGACGGAGATCACAACACCTTCCACGGTTGCGCCCGCCGGGGTGGTCAGCACCCCGTTGATGTCAGTATCTGCAGCATGGGCGGGGGAGAAGCCGCCGACGGTCATAAGAGCCACCAGGGCCAAAATGACTACGCCCAAGGCATTTCTGAGGCTTTTCAGCACCGGGTTGTACCTCCACATTTGCCGATTTCGGGGTCTAAAGGAAACAGGACTTGCCAGAACCTACCCATTTTTGGTCAGTAAGGGAACTCAAATCCTGAGAAAAAATGGATCGTTACCCCATTGTTCCCTTGTGGGGGAAAATGATCGCATGTTCCCTTCTGGGGAAAATGATCGCACCGGCGGACACGATTTATGACGAAGCATCATGAAGAAGTCACTTTTCAGCCGACAGTTACTCAACTCATAGATCGAACAACGCACGTGAGGCGAGCGGTGCAGATGAGGCGATCATCTTCATCCTTGATCTCGATGTGTGAAGAGATCACCGTTTTTCCTGCCGAGATTATTTTGGCCACGCCGATGACCTTGCCTGAACGCGCTGACTTATGGTGAGTGCAGTTCAAATCAATGCCCACCACGATATGCCCGTCTCCAAAAAGAGTGTGCGCTGTAATGCCTGATGCCACAGATCCCACGGACTCTGCAAGGACAGCATTCGCGCCTCCATGAAGCAATCCATAAGGCTGGGTGTTGCCCTCTACCGGCATGCTCGCCGTGACGGTTGCAAACCCGCGTTCGTCTATCTGGGCGGATAGGTATTCAAGACCCATTCTTTGGCCGAGCGCACCCATGCCAATTTCCTTGACTTGCTCTGTTACGTCAGTGACATTCATGGTGCGTCAGCCTAGACCTGTGACGAGCCGCGTTTAGGGCCACACGCCTAGTATCGTCATGTGGCAGAGAAAAGACTCTTGTTAATTGATGGGCACTCCATGGCCTATCGGGCTTTTTTCGCTTTACCTCCAGAGAATTTCATGACATCTACGGGTGTTCCAACGAATGCCGTGTACGGATTCACGTCGATGCTCATTAACCTGATGAAGGAATTCAATCCCACTCACATCGCAGTGGCTTTTGACGTATCCCGAAAAAGCTTTCGCACCGAGATTTATCCGGAATACAAATCCACTCGAGCAAAAACGCCCGACGAGTTTAGAGGACAGGTTGAATTAATCAAAGAAGTTCTGGCGGCTGTTTCCATCACGACCTTGGAGCGCGAGGGGTTCGAGGCCGATGACCTTATTGCCACTTTGGTGACACGTGCGGATACCGAAAAATTTGTCACCGAAGTGGTGACGGGTGATCGCGATTCATTTGCGCTGATTAGTCCATCCACCACAATCCTGTATCCGCGCAAGGGAGTGTCAGATCTCGCGCACATGACACCCGAGACACTGAGTGATAAGTACAACTTGACCCCTTCGCAGTACCCGGACTACGCCGCACTTAGAGGTGATCCAAGTGACAATCTGCCAGGCGTGCCCGGTGTCGGTGAGAAAACGGCAGAAAAATGGATTAACCAGTATGGAAGTTTGACCGCGATTGTCGAGCACGCCGACCAGATATCAGGCAAAGTCGGTGAGTCCCTCAGGGCCAATATTTCCCAGGTCCTGACGAATAGAAAAATCACTGAACTCGTGCGGGACGTCCCACTGGAGTTGGATCTCCATGAACTTGCTATTCGGGATTTCAATGTCAGTTCAGTCTTTGCCTTATTTGACACGTTGCAGTTCCAGGCATTGCGCACCAGGATCCAGTCCCTTCCGACTGCCAAATTGGATGCCACGTCACCATTGGAATTACAGTCCTCCTCCGAGTCTGAATTCCTTGAGCCGGTATTTGGCACTGTGCAGGAACTGGTAGCAATCAAGGATCCC
>CAZVLV010000315.1:0-2078 GCA_964628015.1 uncultured Aquiluna sp.
AAGAACGATTGGACCGAAGGCATCGCGCAATTCCTTGATTCGATGCCGCTGCTCTGCGACCGTTGGCCGCACGCGGTTAAGAAGTATTCGGGCGGGATCCAATACGGGGTTAGATGCCAGGCGAACAACGTCTACTGCCTCGACGGCTTTCTGCGCACCGGACAAGGCAAAGAATGCGGGTTCGGTCACCACTAATGCATCTGTTGCGGTGTGCAGGGCGTTACGGGTCATTTCACCGAGCGATGGTGGGCAGTCAATCACCACGAGATCAAATTGACGAGGAAGGTTGCCCAAGGCAATGCGCAATCGCTGTGAGGACAGAGGGCCTTCCATGGTGTTGCGGTGCTCCAAGGTGTGATCCGCGGAAAGTACCTGTACCCGATTTCCCCACGCTGAATCCACCACTGCTTGGCTTGCAATCCCAGGTTGTGGGTCGGCGAGGACATCGTTCATGGTGAAGGGGGGATTCTCGACACCCAATCCCATGGTGGCATTTCCCTGGGGATCTAGATCGATAACCAAAACTCGTTCGCCACGTTTCCATGCGGCGCTCGCCAATCCCAGGGTTACCGTGGTTTTGCCCACGCCACCCTTCATGGACAGGACTGCCACGATGCGCATGGGGCAACCTTATGAGCGACCTTTGATGGAAGCGAAGTCGGCTAGGGCGACTTCGCGTTCAGTCTTGTGATTCACAATCGGGTCGGGGTAGCCGTGCTCGTATCCGCCGAGGGTGTCCCAAGGTTCGTGGACACTGCTTCCCACCAGGTGTGCCAGTTCGGGAACGTAGCGGCGCACGTAATTGCCATCAGGGTCGAATTTCATCCCTTGGGTAATGGGATTGAACACTCGGTAAAAAGGCGAGGCATCCGTTCCACACCCAGCCGTCCATTGCCATCCGTGGGTATTGCTGGCAATGTCACCATCCACTAAATGCTGCATAAAGAATTTCGCACCGCGCTGCCACGGAATATGTAAATCCTTAATCAGGAAACTTGCGGTGATCATGCGGACCCGATTGTGCATCCACCCGGTGGTGACCAATTGCCGCATTCCAGCATCGACAATCGGATAACCGGTGCGACCCGCGCACCACGCCTCAAAGTTTTTATCTGCCTCCGGACCTGTTGCCCACGGCATGATGGAATCAAATCGGGCATCGAGGGACTGTGTCACCGTGTGCGGATTGTTAAATAAAATATCGGCGTAAAATTCCCGCCAACAAATCTCTTTGATGTACACAAGATCCTCGGGATCTAACTCCGCGAGAAGTGACCGCGGATGAATCTCACCGTATTTCAGACTGTGCGACAACATGCTGGTGCCATCAAGGTCTGGTCGATTGCGATCCTCCGAATAGTTGGCAAGCGCCGTCTTTTTAAATTGCTTCCAACGCTTCCATGCGGCAGCTTCACCTGCAGGGGGAAGCGGGACGGTTGATTCGACAACAGGGAGTTCCTCGCTGGGAGCAGTGATAAATGTGGGAAGTGAACCGCGGGCAGGTGCTCGCCAACCGTGTTCAGCCCAGTTCTTATAGAAAGGTGTAAACACTCGGAAAGGTGTGCCATCGCCTTTGAGTACGCGACCAGGCGCAACCGCATACGGCGAACCGGTGCGCACCAGTGGAACCGACATCGCTGACAGGGCAACCTCTACATCCTGATCACGTTGGTGACCATAAGGACCGTAGTCCGCGGCAATGTGAACTGCCTCCGCATTCACTTCAGCCGCCAACCCTGGAATAACTTCGACAGGGTTCCCGGTGCGGATAACCAACGCGCCACCGAGGGATTCATTCAGCGCAGTCAGGCTGTTGACCAGATAGGCACGCCTGGAATCACCCGCCGTGTCCCACAGCACGGGGTCAAAGACAAAAACAGGGAGTACATCATTACCAGCCTCGACCAAGGCAGGATTGTCCTTGACTCGCAGATCCCGTCGGAACCACATAATGCTTGCCACGGACACACTCTAGGTTCACGGCAACAGGTTTACCTGTTGAATCCCTCTACCTATTGAACCTACTGCCCGGGTGACGATCCTGAAATTCGCGGTAGATTAACGGGGTGAGCGATCTC
>CAZVLV010000316.1:0-2072 GCA_964628015.1 uncultured Aquiluna sp.
ACAGGGCGGATATACACCTGTTGCAGGGTCAACGAGCAGAAGCAGGACGCATCCAGCTGTTGCAGCGAATGGAGCCAGAAGTAACGGATGTGTGAGCGTCCCATCTTGAGAACTAAGAAGTTTTTTCACACGAGATTCCGGAATACGCGACCCTAGTGCGTTCATCAGTAAGGCGTGTCCATCATTAATTCGCATCTTTGATCAATGTAACTCCACAGCGGTGTTATCACCAATACCTGTATCGAATGAACTCATTTCAGGAATAGTAATGATGAAACGAGCGCCCGATTCACCGCAATTCTCCGCTCGAGCCGCTCCACCCAATCCCTGCGCTAGGCGGTCCACCAAGGCCAGTCCAAGTCCAGTACCGACCGGACGCACACCTCGATATCGCTCATAAAGCGCCCCAGGTTGAAACGCGATGGATAGATCCTCAGCGGTCAGACCGGGTCCGGTGTCCTGAATGGTGATGATGATCTCGCGCTGGTGAGATGCGCCTTTCGTGAGGTTCATGATGAATGAAATGGTGCCTCCCGCAGGAGTCACTCGCAGCGCGTTCTCGGTGAGGTTATCAATGATTTGACGCATTCGGATGGGATCGACCGTGAACTCCCCTGTCGCCTTTGAACGACATTCAAATGTGACATCGGATTCAGAACATCGGTAACTCCATACCTCGCACACTTGTGCACTGAATTCCGCTAGGTCAATGGTTGCTGGATTCACAGTAAAATCCACCGCGCCAAGCCTTGCCAAATCAAGTAGATCATTAACGAGCCGATCAAGACGTTGCGCTTCTTGAGTAATCACAGCACCCGCTAATTGAACATCTGCTCCATCCATTACACCGTCAGATAATGCTTCGCCATAGCCTTTAACCGCTGTCAGCGGCGTGCGTAATTCATGTGAGACGGAGAGCAGGAAATCTCGCTGGCGACCCTCTGATGTTGCCAGTGCTTTATCTAGTGAATTCAGTGCCTGAGCGATATCTGAAATCTCACGCGGGCCACGTGTGGATACATGCACCCCGCGTGATCCTTGCGCCATGACGCTCGCGGCTTTGCTTGCATTGCGCAGAGGTCTGGCTAATCGACGAGCTGCAAGATATCCCAGGGGAATTGCGATAATGAGGCCTATCGCGAGAGATAGCAGTAACCGAATGACGAGATCACTTGCACTTGCACCCGCGACCGAAACGGGCTGCACCAACAGGACAGCACCACCGATAGTTAATGGGCGACCCTCGAAGAGAAATTGCCCTGCACTTGTATCGGCACGTTCCGACACGGATTGCCCACTTACCAAATCGGAGGCGAGTGACTGGGAAAAACCAAGTGGTAAATCGTCAAATTCCGTAGTGGGGCTCGCAGTGGGACTAAACAAATAAGCGGAAATGGATTCCCTTTGTAAGGCGGCCACCAATGCAGAACCAATTCCTCGGCCGCCCGTGCCCCTTTCCAAAGAATTGGCTGTGACATTGGCCAACTGAGACAGATTTCTTTGACCTATATCTTGTGAGCTAGCAACGATTAACGGATATGAAACGATGGCTCCAATAATGATGGCGATCGCGGCAATTGAACTTGTGAGCAAGACAGTTGGAGTGACAATGCTGTAACGCTCGCGGTTATTCACTCTGTTGCACCTCAGCCGAGTAACCAACACTGCGAACCGTTCGAATGGGCGCACCTGCACCCAGTTTGGAACGCAATTGAGCAATGTGCACATCAACCGTGCGGGTTCCTAAACTCTCGGAATAGCCCCACACGTTGTCGAGTAACTCTTCCCTAGTGAAAACGGTTCCGGGTTGAGCGAATAAGTAGGCCAAGAGGTCAAATTCCATGGCGGTGAGTGATATCTGGAGACCGTCATTCCAGCAACGCCGTGAGCCCGTATCGATACGGACTTTCCCCACTTCCAAGACATTGTCCGAGAGCGCATGCTGCTGACTCCTTCGGATAATCGATCTTATGCGCGCCACCAATTCACGTGGACTAAAAGGTTTTGTGACGTAATCATCGGCACCGAGTTCCAAGCCATAAATTCGATCAACTTCTTCATCGCGTGCCGTA
>CAZVLV010000317.1:0-2065 GCA_964628015.1 uncultured Aquiluna sp.
TGCCTTCCTGGACAATGGTGCTCATAAATAATGCGCACGGATGAACAAGTACGACTATACCCCCTGGGGTATACATTTGTCCAGTGGATGGGACTAATTCTTCACGAATATTGGCCATTCACGAAAAGCGAACCCCAAGGGGTGCGTGGTCACTCCACCGCTCGGCGTAGGTGGGAGCCTTTCCCACCTCGGCTGATTGTGCCTTCGCCGCCAAACCAGGAGTTGCGATCTGGTAGTCAATTCGCCACCCACCATCTGTATCAAAACCTCGACCCCGCCAGGACCACCACGTGTACGGGCCTGGACCAGGTCCACCTAATTCCCGCCCTAGATCGACCCATTCTTTGGCAAACCACCGATCAAGGTGGGCACGCTCCTCCTCGAGGAAGCCAGCTTTGCCCTTATTGCCCTTCCAATTCTTAATATCTACTTCCCGATGTCCAATATTGAAGTCGCCACACACTAAGACCTCACGACCAGTCTTTCTAGCCGACCTTGAGAGAGTGGATAGACGCTTGTCCATCCCCTGAAGGAATGCAAATTTCGCATCCTGTTTCGGAGTATCCACTTCACCGGTATGTACATACGTCGACACCACGGTCAGGTCGCCCACCGGAGTGGAGAAATCACACTCGAGCCATCTGCCCTGACCATCGACCGTTGGAACTTTGGCCGTTGGACGAACAGATAGTGGCTCCTGCTTACTGAGTACTGCCACTCCCGCTCGACCCAGCTCAGGTGCTGGTGCGTGATGAACATGCCAAGATTCAAACACCGAGCCCGCGAGGGCTTCTTTCAATTGCTCGGTGGTGGCACGAACCTCTTGCATGCAAATGACATCGGGATTGGAATTCGCCAACCACTCCAGTCCCCCGCGGCGTGCGGTTGCGCGAATACCATTGACATTGACCGTGACAACGTGAAAAGTCATGAGCTCATCACATCACATGAGCTCATCACAAAACAATAAGCGGTGTGTCGAATAACTCCGCACCTGAGATGTCAGTTAATAAATTACGTTGTGCGCAATTGGAACTCAACGGTAACTGTTTCTTCACCCACGAATTGATAGAGGTTGTAGCCGTATATACCAACTTCGTTTATTTCAAATGTGAGTGAGTATGACTGATCAGCATTGACTCGAGTCACAATGTTCAAAGGAGACATGTGACCAGAGCCTTTTTTGTCAGTGGGCACAAAGCGAGCCAAGTTCAACAGCGATCCAGGCTTGATCTCCGTTGGCGCAGTCCCAGAGATCGTGACGGGTGACCCTGCCTTCACCGAGGTTGCAGACAAATTTGCAGTACCACCCCATCCGTTAACGTTTGGTGTCTTGGTGAACCCTGCCTTCGCTAGCTGCTTGGAGGTGAGCTTTACCGCGGTGTCACGCGGAGCAGGTGGATTGGTTGCATTACCTGTTGTGGTGATTTGGAAAGTGAACTCCAGTGTTTCGGGTGTGGGGCCTGGGGTTTCATAGCCCAGTGCATAGCCGTAAGTTCCTGGGTAGCCCAACTGAAAGTGCAGTGTGTAATTGCCTTTGGGACCCACCGGAGTGGTGATGTTGAGTGACTTGAGCTCACCATCGCCTGTCGTGGTTGTGGGGTAATAACGGTAGAGGGTAAGCAACTGACCGGGTTTGGTGCCCGTGGGGGCCTGACCACTGATGGTGATGTCTTCCCACACCGCTGCCGTATTTGTTGACAGGGTGGCCGAGCCTCCAGCGCCTGTTGTTGGCTTCTTGGGGAATCCCGAATCGGTGAGTTGCTGCGATGTGAGTTGCAAAATTTGAGGGGCAGCATGCGCCGTGATGGAAACTCCTGACACGAGGAGAGTGGAACTGAGAAGAATGGCGGCAGCCGCGCGAATTTTCATCATCACAGTTTACCCGTTGTTGTGGATTTTTCTGGGCATGTGATTACTCTTGCGGATGACTTCTTTTCGCAGCGTTCGACTTGCCCAACGACCAACCGGCCTTCCCTCAGCCGATACATGGAACATCGATACCGAAGAACAGCCTGAACTAGCCCCAGGTGAGTTTGCGGTAGCCATCGAATACATATCCCTG
>CAZVLV010000318.1:0-2046 GCA_964628015.1 uncultured Aquiluna sp.
TAGATATTGCTCGTTCACAAGCTTTTCGAAACCACCAACTGGAATCATGGGAATTCGATGTCCTTGCCGCACTTCGCCGTGCTGGTATTCCTTTCGCACTCTCCCCCGGCGCACTTGCGATTGCGACACATGTCACGAGTGGAACCATGACTACTCGAGTTGATCGACTACTAGTCAGAGGCTTCGTCACCCGCTTCCCTGACCCGCATGATCGTCGCGGAGTGCAAGTTCAATTAACCGATCATGGCAGAGATGCAGTCGATGGCGCATTTACCGACCTCCTAAAAAAGGAATCGGAAATTCTGGCAAAGATTGACACTGCAGAGCAGCAAGAACTAGCAAGTCAACTTCGACGTTTACTCGATCAATTTGATGGCAAGTGAATGACTCGTGCGCCTGGAACTGGGCCGCTGGCCGTTCGAACCGTGCGGCACACTCCCGCGCCAGATAAACGCGCTGCAATATCCAGCGAGTGCTCAGCATCGCGTGCCAGGAAAACGCAGGTAGGACCACTTCCTGACACCACTCCAGCGAGCGCACCCAGTTCAACACCCGTCTCCAGCACGCGTTGGAGTGAGGGTTTCAGCGATACAGCCGCAGCTTGAAGGTCATTGCTCAATGCAGATGCCAACTTCACAGGATCACCTGCCCGCAATGCGTGCAGTAAATCCTCTGGGACGGAGGGATCCGCGACTTGTTGGCCAGATACTTCGCGGAGACGATCACATTCTGCGTAAACACGTGGAGTAGATAAACCACCCTCGCTGAAAGCAATTACCCAGTGAAACTCACCCGTTGAAATCACCGGAGTCAAAATTTCTCCTCTACCGGTGCCAAGGGAGGTACCACCATGCAGAGCGAAAGGGACATCGGATCCCAGTTCGGCAGCTAAGTAATCAAGCTCAGCTTTGGGCGTATGGGTGCTCCACAGAGCGTCGCAGGCAATCAACGCGGCGGCGGCATCCGCAGATCCACCCGCCATTCCACCTGCCACCGGGATTTTTTTGTTCACGTGCAAAGTGACATGAGGATTCAGCCCATGATGGCGTGCTAGCAACTGTGCCGCAGCAGCCATGAGATTGGATGAATTTCGAGGAACATATTGCGCACCCTCACCCTCCACTTCGATTTGCACATCCATAACTCCCTCTTTACTAGGAGAGTCCGGGTCAAAAGAATCTGGTTCGAGAGAGGCTGTCACTGTGTCCTGTAAATCGATGGCGTGGAAAACAGTTGCAAGATCGTGATAGCCATCTGGGCGAACCGGCCCGACACCGAGGTGAAGATTTATCTTGGCGGGTGCCACGACGGTTACTGATCGTTCACGCATATGAATACAACCTATTCCGAATGTTTCGACAGTGTCTGACTCAAAGCGATAAAACTCATGAGATCTAATTTTTCAGCTCGATCAGATGGATCAACACCTGCATCTCGGAGTGCGGTTTCCGCGATAGCAGCTGACCCCGCGTATTCCGCCAAACCAGCTCGCAAGGTCTTTCGACGGTGTGCAAAACATGCATCCACTATGGAAAAAACTTTAGTGCGATCACCCTCGCGCGGCTCCACGGTGATGCGAACCAATCCCGAATCCACGTTGGGGGCTGGCCAAAATACATTCTTTCCAATATTGCCCGCTGCTTCAGCACGACCGAACCATTTAATCTTCACGCTCGGGATTCCATAAGTTCGAGAACCTGGCCCAGCGCAGATCCGATCGGCAACCTCTTTTTGCACCATCACCAAAACATTGGACACACTGGGGAAAGTTTCCAAAAGATGAATGATGACCGGCACAGCAACGTTGTAGGGCAGGTTAGCTACAACGGCTGTCGGTTGAACTTCCCCCAAGTCTTGAGGTGTAATCCTGAGAGCATCCGCTTCAATGACCGTGAGCCGATCTGCGTAAACGGGTGCGACTCGTTGTACCGTCTGTGGTAATTCCAGGGCTAGCCTCGGATCGATCTCCACCGCAATAACTTTGTGTGCTTTCGAAATAAGGCCCAATGTAAGGCTGCCAAGCCCTGGTCCAACTTCAAGAACTAC
>CAZVLV010000319.1:0-2016 GCA_964628015.1 uncultured Aquiluna sp.
AGGGAAAGGCTTAATCCGATCATGGCAAGCACTGAAGCAATGAGTGCAGCTTCCTTGCCTGGATCAGACGCGATTTGGAAGGACGCCCACCGTTCAAAGTCGACAAACTCAATGGATCCTGCTCCACCAGGCAGTGCCCATGTCTCCCCTGGGCGTAAGGCCCGCAAACCGAGTTGTTTCATGTCATCAGAGGTGAGTGTGTAAATGCTCTGAGGAATACCGGAATCTAGCCCGAGATCACCCTCCCACGCACCAAGAAACACGGATGGGTCATCGGGGGCGGGGAAGGAAGAAAATGGTCCACGCTCTTCACTTAATGCGGTGGTGGGCAGGAATATTCCGCGGAATCCCAACTGCGGTGTGGCATCCGGGACTTTGATGACACCTGTTGATGTAAAGCTGCCATCTTGTGGCAGAAATACAACTGCGTCGTCGAAAACGATGTTACCCGTGGAATCGCGAACAATGAAAACGGGAGCGTATCCGTGACCCACGAGAAACACTTTTGCCGGATCAATCGTCATGGGGTAATTGACTTCAATAAGTTCGTTGACCGCCTGTGTTTCACCGGGGCGAACCACTGCAACATCTGCTTCAAATAGGCGCGGCGCACCGCGCTGCGCTTCTTCGCGGGAAAATTCCACATTGAAGTCTTCTAAGGTGAAGGAAAACGCTGGTAAAGCGTCTGGCGAGGTCAAACGGCCACCACCCCAGGCATCGTATTGAGTTAATGTGTTGGAAAACCCTTCCCCTTCGCGAATAATCACATTGCCGCGCCAGCCAAATAGCCCTCCGTAGGCAACGGCGAAAAGAATCAAAATCAACGAGAAGTGAAAGACGAGATTTCCTGTCTCTCGGAGGTATCCCTTTTCCGCGGCTACCCAATCATCTCCAGATCGAACAACCCGCCACCGATCTTTGCGCAAGTATTTTTCCGCGCGACTGAGAATAAGTGCCGGTTGTTCGGTGACGTGAACTGTTTCACCGCCGAGCCGAGTGAGATAACGTGGCGCAGGTGGCGGTGGTTGACGCATGGCACGCCAATGCACGCCAACGCGTGGGAGAACACACCCGATCAACGAAACGAAAAGCAGAATATAAATCGCCGCAAACCATGGAGCCGCGAATACATCGAAAAATCCCAGGGAATCAAGAATCGGGCCCCAGGTGGGATTATCGATTAACCATTGATCAACAAGAATCGGGTTTGTTCCGCGTTGCGGTAGGACGGATCCGGGAACACTGGCTAATGCCAAAAGAAATAGCAGAATCAAAGCTGTTTTCATGCTGGTGAGTTGGCGCCACATCCAGCGGAAGAAACCAGAACGGGACATGGGCGGAAGTGGAACCTGCTCTGTTGTCGTATCGATTGCCATTACAACGCCGTTTCAAATCCAGGCATGGTGATGCGCAACCAAATGGTGAAGTCAGTCCACCAACCAGTGACAAGGAGCACACCCACGAGCACCAGCATTCCACCACCGATACGCATGATGAGCAGGTTGTGACGGCGCAGGAACTTTATTGCTCCTGCCGCGCGAGTGAATAGCAATCCGAGCAGAATGAACGGCAGTCCCAGACCAAAGGAGTACACCAATGAGAGCAGTGCACCGCGGGCCGCACTTGCTTCCGTGAATGCCAGGCTTTGCACGGCGGTGAGCGTGGGGCCAATGCACGGTGACCAGCCAATACCGAATGCCACACCAAGAAGTGGCGCACCCGCAACCCCCCATTTGGGTACCTGGTGAAATCGGTACTCGCGTTGTAGGCCAGGGATCACACCCATGAATGCCAATCCCATGATGATCACAATCACGCCGAGTATTCGATTAATCCAGTCGGCGTACTCCAAAAGTACCGAGCCAACTCCACCGAAGAATGCTCCATACGAAACAAACACCACACTGAAACCCAGTACAAAGAGCAGGCTCCCGGCAAGTACTCGCCCCTTCTTGCCTTCAGAGAGTTCTGCGCCTGTAAGTCCGGTGATATAGCTGACGTATCCGGGTGCAAGTG
>CAZVLV010000320.1:0-993 GCA_964628015.1 uncultured Aquiluna sp.
TGGCACGGGTGATTCATCTCGACGATCACGCACGGTGAATGTCATGAAGCACCCGGAGCTGTGAACCGTGTGGATCCACCTAGGAATGGTTGCAGCGCTTTCGGGATGTTCACACTGCCGTCCGCATTCTGATGGTTCTCCAGGATCGCCACGATTATTCGTGGCATGGCGCATAGAGTTCCATTCAGTGTTGCCAACGGCTTGGTGCCTGAGTCATCGCGCATGCGAATCTTCAGACGCCTGGCCTGGAACTCGGTGGTGTTAGAAGTCGATGTCACCTCACGGTACTTACCCTGGGTGGGAATCCACGCCTCGATATCAAACTTGCGGGCGGCACTTGACCCAAGATCACCCGTGGCAACATCTATCACTCGATAAGGAATCTCGAGGGCATTAATAAATTCTTTTTCCCACTGCAGGATTCGTTCGTGTTCCGCTTCAGCTTCAGCAGGATCGCAGTACACAAACATTTCCACCTTGTCGAATTGATGCACGCGAATGATTCCGGTGGTGTCCCGACCAGATGCTCCAGCTTCGCGGCGGAAACAACTGGACCAACCGGCGTAACGCAACGGTAGATCCGAAGCAGGAATAATTTCATCTGAGTGGTACGCAGCAAGAGGAACTTCGCTGGTACCCACGAGATACATGTCATCAGATTCAATGCGATACACATTCTCCGCAGCCTGACCAAGGAAACCAGTGCCCTCCATGGCCTGTGGCAAAACAAGTGCGGGCGTGATCATGGGAGTAAAGCCATTGGCTTGTGCCTGTGACATGGCGAGGTTGAGCAATGCGAACTCGAGCATGGCGCCTTGACCGGTCAGAAAGAAAAATCGTGAACCAGAAACTTTCGCACCGCGCTCGGTATCAATGGCTTTAATTCCCTGGCCAATTGCCAGGTGATCCTTGGGCTCAAATCCTTCAGCCGCGAAATCACGTGGAGTACCCACTTCTTCGAGTACAACAAAGTCATCTTCGCCGCCAACGGGT
>CAZVLV010000320.1:1003-2015 GCA_964628015.1 uncultured Aquiluna sp.
AACGCAGATCTACCAGGTTGGAAACCTGCAACCAGAGGTTCTCGACTTCCTGGGCTTGTGCATCTGCCTTGTGTTCAGCCGCCTTTACCTCAGCTGCCAAGGCAGTCGCTTTCTCCATTAGTTGATCTACCTGCTGCTGCAACTCAGGGCTCGGATTCTTTTTCAACTGCCCCTGCAGTGGACCGATCTCCTTGCTCAGAATTTTCTGAGAATTGCGAAGATCATCGAAAAACTGCTGATCGTGGCGGGCGGCGATGTCCGCGGCAACCAGCTGATCAACGAGAGTGGGGTCTTCGCCGCGACGGCGTTGGGATTCACGAATGGCCTCTGGGTCATGACGAAGAATGTGGGGGTCAATCACCCCCCAAACCTACCGTGAAGGCCACTCTGGCAATCCGGCTAGCGCTCCAACATATTCGTGTGGCATAGTTTCTTCACTTTGCCTCGGCGACCGGTCCAGGGGCATCCTGTGTGAGAGGACCTTCATTGGACTACAACTGGTTGACACCGAAAGCCCAGGCCCGACCCGCAGGGGACAAAGGCTGGGGCTCGTTCGTCACAGAACGCATTTCCCAAGGTGAAACCGTGGCTGGATTCGGCGGCTGGGTAGTTGACCGCGCAACACTCGCGGGCATGAACGACGACCGTCAAGGTCGTTCCATTCAAGTTGATCACGACCTGTACCTCGTGTCGAGTGACACCCCCGAACCCGGTGACATGCTCAACCATTCATGTGAACCCAATTGTGGTTTGGTCGGATCGCAGGTACTCGTCGCCATGCGCGATATTGAGGTCGGCGAAGAACTGTCTTTTGATTACGCAATGTGCGATGCATCTGATTACGATGAATTCACCTGCCTGTGCAACCAACCCACTTGCCGTGGAGTTGTGACCGGAATGGATTGGCGCAAGCCCGAACTCCAAGTTAAGTACGCAGGCTACTTTTCACCATACTTGATTCGCCGTATAGCAGCGCTCGTATAATTGACGAACGTCATTGACTAACGCACCT
>CAZVLV010000321.1:0-2009 GCA_964628015.1 uncultured Aquiluna sp.
GAGCATCAGGGACTGAAAGTCAGGGATTGGCAAGTGAGTTTCCTATAAATCTTTCTGAGGAACGTCCTCGGCGTTGTTGTTGCCATTTTCTTCATCATCCAGTGATGCGAATAGATCGTCCGCGATTCCGCACAGATCGTCATCTGTCAACGGTGAAGTGGGCAATTCACCTGAGCGTCGAATCAGAGACACGACGACAGCATGCTGCTCGATGGGATCAAGCCTGTCGAAGGATTCAAGGATTTTGCTCGCGTTTTCTGTCATGGTTCACTTTGAGCATCATTATAACCCAGAGTCGGCGGCGTCGCGAGCAAGGCACGAACGCTTTGCATCTGCGGGCTGGCGCCAGACGCGTTGTTTGAAGGAAACGCCCGATCGGTAACTCGGGTGCATTTTGGCAATGCCCATCATGGGCATTGAGTTATTGGGGTGCCGTCCACATTGGACCAGTCCCCTTTGCGAGATAGGAATCTCTCGGAGATCAGCATACCAAATGACCACTTAAAGAGTACAAGCACGAGATGAGTGCAATTGCGCGAGGGCGACCGAGCGCAGAATGGAATCCTGCGAATGGTTGGGCGACGTGACGAGCAAGTCCATCGATCGCTTCGCTGTTGAAACTCTTCGCAAGCGTCTTCGGAACCTGCTGGCAATGAACGTCCCGCGAAGACAAGCGATCCGGCATGGAAAGAATCGTAAAGGTCGTTGGCACATGGCCATGACGATTGCGAGTGGCGTTGGTATGACGAATGCTTGGTTAGCCGAGCAAGGAGTTTTGAGTATCAAGAGCTTATGGGACGAGCTTGATCATCTTCGTTGAACCGCCCGGTGCGGCCCCGCATGCCGTGCTGGCGTGGTCAGAAACGACCACCCTTACCCGATTAATCCCCGTCGTGCTGAGATCTCTTTCCGTTTCCGCTGGAGTTCTGTCAGCGTTGGCAGGGAGCAATAAATCTCGAATGCATCTGCCCAGCGCCCTGCATTGAACGCATCATCAGCAACACGAGAACGAGTACGCAGTTCTTCAAGTGCCGCGGCCCGTGACCGAGCGTTTGCCACGAGGCCCTGGATATCGCTAAATCCATGTAGCAACTGGGAGAAATGTCGTCGCAGCAACTGGGCAGAGTAAGAGATGCGGTCGCGAAACACCTTTGAGTCTGAATGTGCCCACGTCCAGTCTGGTACTTCGCGAGATGGTGAATCAAGAACGGAAGCAACTTCATCTAGTCCTATTCGCTGACCGCCGCGGTCAATCGACACGAAGTACTCGTGGCGAGGCAGGAACGCTCCGATCGAAAAAGAAATCGGTTGAACGGCGTACGTGTAAGTTATCGTGAAGCATGGTGCGGAGGTCTCGCAGGTCGGCGCGAACCCTTCGCGTTCGAGGAACGCGAATTCCTTTAGCACGTACTGGCGCAGTTCATCTGAATTGCAAACATGGGCAGTCATCGGTCCTCAACCGTTGAACGGTCAACCTGAAAGGGATAACGGTCATCTCACCGATGGAGGCCGCTTCGTGACTTCCGAATCACCGACGGGCATCGCGGGGCCGACATTCGGTGCAGCGCCATGTTCGCCCATTTTATCGGCGCCGCCCGACGACGTACCGGAGGCTGCAATCGCTGCTGCTGCCGCCTGTATCCGCGTTGCAGCGTCTTGATCCAATCTTTTCATTGGTTTCACCGGGGGGTGACGGGTGGAATAGTGCTTATCGAGATTTCCTACGGGTAGTATCTCAAAATCGAAGCGATCAACCGTCTGGCGTGCCTGGAAGAAATGGAGCTCTTTGCGAATCTCCGAAAACTGGTTGTAAGATTCGACCAGCAAGTGACAGCATAAAACTATTCGCGCCTTGTTTTCGGAAGACATTCGAGGGCCAAAAATCACACCTTTCAGATTGGGAAGTCCGACTTGCAGAACGCGAGCATCCGAAAGAATCGTCCCAAAGATTGGGAAGAAAGCCCTAATCTCTTTCTCGTAGCGCCAGTCGGAATATTTAACAAGCCCAA
>CAZVLV010000322.1:0-2003 GCA_964628015.1 uncultured Aquiluna sp.
CACCAGCGTCGTAGGCGGCGCGGAATTCCATGCCGGTTCCGACCAATGGTGCCTGGGCACGCAGCAAGGGAACAGCTTGACGCTGCATGTTGGAGCCCATGAGCGCACGGTTGGCATCGTCATGCTCCAAGAACGGAATCATGGCGGTGGCCACCGACCACAACTGGCGCGGTGAGACATCCATGAAGTCAACTTCGTCAGGGCGAACGTATTCGACCTCGCCGCCCTTCACACGAACCAGCACGCGATCGCCGGTCATGGTGCCATCAGCATCGATCGGGGTGTTCGCCTGCGCGATGATGTGCATGTCTTCTTCGTCGGCGGTCAGGTACTGGACTTCATCGAGCACGCGACCGTTGACGACCTTGCGGTACGGAGTCTCCACAAAACCAAATGGGGAGATGCGACCGTAAGTTGCGAGCGATCCAATCAGACCAATGTTCGGGCCTTCAGGAGTTTCAATCGGGCACATGCGGCCATAGTGAGAAGGGTGCACGTCGCGGACTTCGAAGCCTGCGCGCTCACGGGACAGACCACCTGGACCAAGTGCCGACAGGCGACGCTTGTGTGTCAAGCCCGCGAGCGGGTTGGTCTGATCCATGAATTGTGACAACTGTGAAGTTCCGAAGAACTCCTTGATGGACGCAACAACCGGCCGGATGTTGATCAGGGTCTGCGGTGTGATTGCCTCAACATCTTGTGTGGTCATGCGCTCGCGAACAACACGCTCCATGCGGGAAAGACCCGTGCGGATTTGGTTCTGGATCAATTCACCCACTGTGCGCAAGCGACGGTTACCGAAGTGATCAATGTCGTCGGTCTCCACGACGACCTCTCCGCGTGGGGTGTCCATGGTGGTTTCGCCTGCATGCAAACGCACGAGGTACTCGATGGTGGAAACAATGTCCTCGAGAGTCAATGTGTTTTGCTCGAGAGGCATTTCCAGACCAAGCTTGCGATTGATCTTGTAGCGACCCACCTTGGCGGTGTCATAACGCTTGGGATTGAAATAGAAGTTCTCAATCAGGTTGCGGGCGTTTTCGAGTGTGGGTGGTTCGCCCGGACGCAACTTGCGGTAAATGTCAAGGAGAGCATCATCTTGGGACTCGATGTGTTCCTTATCGAATGTGGCCATGAAGGTTTCGTATTGGCCAAAGCGCTCACGGATTTCATCGCTGGTCATGCCCAGCGCCTTGAGCAATACCGTGACAGGTTGCTTACGCTTGCGGTCAACGCGAACAGCAACGAGATCCTTCTTGTCAATTTCAAACTCAAGCCATGCACCACGGCTCGGGATGATCTTGGCAATGTAGACATCTTTGTCGGTTGCCTTGTCAACGGAACGCTCGAAATACACACCTGGTGAACGAACCAACTGCGACACAACAACACGCTCGGTGCCGTTAATAACGAATGTTCCCTTGTCGGTCATGAGTGGGAACTCGCCCATGAATACGGTCTGGGACTTGATTTCACCGGTATCGCTGTTGGTGAACTCTGCGGTCACGAACAGTGGTGCGGAGTAGGTGAAGTCTTTTTCCTTGCACTGTTCCACCGTGTACTTCGGTGGCTCAAAGCGGTGATCGCGGAATGACAGTGACATCATGCCTGCGAAGTCCTCGATCGGTGAGATCTCTTCGAAGATCTCGGTCAGACCGGAAACCTGTGGAATTTCGGTGTTGCCGGCGGCAAGAGCCGCTGCCACTGCCTTCTGCCCCTTCTCGTTACCGAGCAGCCAGTCAAAACTGGCTGTCTGTAACCGGCGGAGATCCGGGACCGCGAGTGGCTCGCGAATTTTGGCAAATGATGCCCTGTGTAGTGATGGGGAGAGCGGGGTGACGTCGTGGGATGCCAAGACGAATCCTTCCAGTGCGCTGCGGGCCAAAGCGCTGACACTCCAAATAAGCCTCGATTGTCAAATTCGTCAATTCCAGAGGGGAAAAATCCCTGGGAGACGAGTTAAACAGCCTAGGCTAAATTTTGAGGAGACAGCGCAAAGCGGC
>CAZVLV010000323.1:0-1969 GCA_964628015.1 uncultured Aquiluna sp.
CAGTGCGGCCATGGTGACTCCGATGTAGTGGTGCGCCCTCTGGGGCTCGAACCCACAATAGGTGCACCACGCTTCGAAAACTTGAATCAGCGACTCAAGTCTCTCAACCTTTCGCTGAAAACATTGCAAGAGAAATTTTGTGAATCGTGTTTGCGTGCGGTTCCTTACAGGGCACAATGAGCAAATAATGACCACATATGAAACAACAGCGCGTTGGGGAGCGCTGAAACTTTCCGAAGAAATGGATATCCAATCCGATCTCGGACCTGAAAATGAAACTGAATACGTCCAAAACTTCTTGGTGGAGAAATGGATGCGAGTATTCGGGCGTGACTTCATTAGTTGCGCAGACGAAATTGCCACCAGAGCTGTATTGCCCGCTCATTGTTGTTCGAACTTGGATACTCAGGCTTCGAATCCGAAAGTTGAGGTTTGTCAGTCCTGATTGAGAGAACCATCACTGAAGACATTGCCTTTTACAGCCCGATGGATCTTCGCAATGCTGTTCTCCATGGAGTGAACTGCGAAGGTGGCACCTTTGAACTTGGATCTCACCATGATTTGTATGCACTGCTTGCAAACGAGTACTCCGCAGTCGATGGATTAATCGGCATCGTGATTCAGACAACGGGGTGGGCGGCACCGCTTGATCCAGAAACTGGTGAAACGAGCATGCCTCCTTCCGAACACCCAGATCGTTGTCGAGTCGTGCTCGTAGCGACGCTGACGACAAATGGCGCCTGTTCTGCAGTCAAATCCGCAAGACACGTTCCCGGTGCCGTTCTAGAGGAAACAAAGGTTTTGGACGGCCCTTACTCCGGTGCGCTATGGGACGCGATGAACGAATGTCTGCGCCGGATGCAGGAGGTGGCACGTTGATAAAAGCTCTAGTTCTCAGAACAGACGGGAGTCTCCCCTTTATTAAGGAAATCCCGTCGCAAAATGAAGCTCTTGCTGTTCTCAAAGAAGTCATTACCAGCCCTCATGGAGATTGGTTTGACTGTGTACGTGGCGGCAATTTTCACGCGTATGTGAACGACACAGGTCTCATCGACGGACTACCGCTTAACCCTGTTGCATCTATTATTTTCGGACAGATCATCTGTGGAGATGTCATTTTCTTTGGTTCATACTCCCCAAGAGGCGAGTATGACGGAAACGAGTACAGCATTCCCAAGTGTGTTGTTGAGGATGTCAGTCGCCATTACTTCTTGTGGCGAACGAATGCAGACGCACAGGCAGACAGGGCGGCAATCGAGAAGGCCGGCGGGTTTTCAACGTGGTCACCGAGTGCTGACGAATTCTTGCAACTGATTAGGTCAAATGGCGTCTCTTCTGAGGTGTGGCGATGACGTTACGCACTCCCAGACAAATCGCTGGCCAGGTGATCCCTTTCACTGGCACTGCAGCTCAACGCGCCGAAAATCGACTTTCGCATGCGTGGGAGCAGGTGCCCAATCCAATTACATTTGTGCCATTGCCCGCACGAGTAGTCGAGAGTCTCAGTCGAGAAGAAGCTATGGAGATGGCGAGACCACAAAAAGAAACATTGCCCAAGTGCAGGCAGTGTGGATGCTGGGGAGCAGGTCCTGCAGCCTCATGGAAGTGCGGCGAAGCGCCCCGTTACTCAGAAACCAAAATGTAATTGGCTAATGCCCATCGAAATGACAAGCACCTGAATACATATGACGAGTCCACTTCCGAATGGGATGCGACCTAAAAGGCGGACTGTAAAGTTTGGTCGACGGATGAAGCCGCAAGGCTTCACTCCTACAGAGTTCAAGCGATGGCTCAAACGAAAAAACGACTTCGGCGTGCAACAAAGCGCAGCCGAACATGATTGGCGCGAACTTCTCTGATGCCGACCTTGCCGGTGCGTTTTTGCCCGATGGCTTTGTTCGCGAGTAATAACAGAGTGGTGCGCCCTCTGGGGCTCGAACCCAGGACCTGCGGATTAAGAGTCCGTTGC
>CAZVLV010000324.1:0-1969 GCA_964628015.1 uncultured Aquiluna sp.
CTTGCAACTGGTTCCGGTTACCGTGAATTGGGATTGCCGGATGAAAAAAGACTCAGTGGTCATGGTGTGTCGTGGTGTGCAACCTGCGATGGCTTCTTCTTCCGCGATCAAGATATTGCTGTTGTAGGTGGTGGTGACTCGGCACTTGAAGAAGCAACTTTCTTGACCCGTTTTGCTAAGACCGTCACCTTGATTCACCGTCGTGATGAACTTCGGGGTAGCAAGATCATGCAGGAACGCGCTCTCACCAACGACAAAATAAAAATCGCCTGGAATAGTGAAGTTGCAGCGATACACGGTGGTGACAAATTAACCGGGGTTACCTTGCGTGACACTGTCACAGGTCAAGAACGTGAACTTGCCATCACAGGTTTATTCATTGCCATTGGACACGACCCACGCTCGGAGCTTCTGCACGGACAGGTGGATCTTGATGCCGAGGGGTATGTCAAGGTGCAATCTCCATCCACCAAAACCTCCGTTGAGGGTGTTTTTGCCTGTGGTGACCTGGTAGATCACACCTACCGCCAAGCAATCACCGCGGCGGGCACGGGTTGCTCGGCCGCACTCGATGCTGAGCGTTTCCTCGCTCACTCGGAGTAATAACCCCCGTAACCCTGACCATTGAACGTTTTCTTGGCCTGTTGGACTAAGTTAAGCCCTGACTTTAAAGGAGTTTTTCATGGGAGAAATAAAGGTAGTTACCGACGCTAACTTCGCTGAGGAAGTCCTCATGAGCGACAAGCCCGTACTTGTTGACTTCTGGGCCGAGTGGTGTGGCCCCTGTAAGAAGATCGGCCCCATTCTCCAAGAGATCGCAGCCGAACAAGACTCACTCGTCATTGCCAAAATGAATGTGGATGAGAACCCATCCACTCCAGGGTCGTATGGCATTACATCTATTCCGACCTTGAATGTGTACCAGGGTGGGCAAATTGTGAAAACAATTATTGGCGCCAAGCCCAAGGCTGCACTGGTCGCAGACTTACAGCCATTTCTGTAGGCGTGTAGGTACTGGATGCTCCGCCTTGGTTCCACCGGGGCGGCCGTAGCGGAGGTTCGCGCACGGCTCGCGCACCTCGGTTTGCTGAATAACTCCGTTTTCGAAACGGTGAATGTCTATGACGAAAATGTTGATCATGCCGTCAGGATTTTTCAACAGGAACGTGGAATCACCGTCGATGGCATTGTGGGCCCTGAAACCTTTCGCCGCCTAGATGAAGCACGGTGGCAATTAGGCGACCGAGTGTTGTCCTTCACCGCCGGTCACATGATGATTGGCGACGATGTTACTGAGCTTCAACGCAAACTCAATGAGTTGGGATTCAATGCGGGTAGGCCTGACGGGATTTTCGGTCCAGCAACGGATTCGGCACTACGTGAGTTCCAACGTGGGGTTGGTGTCAGTGCTGACGGTATTTGTGGACTCGACACATTGCGTTCATTCGATCGACTTGCGCGCTCAGTGATTGGTGGGGATTCCGGAGCACTGCGCGAGCAGGCACACATCAGTTCCCTTCAAACAGGTATCGCCGACAAAGTTGTTGTCATTGATCCGGGTGACATTTTGTATCCAGAACTCACTCACGCAATTGCCACGCGGGTGGAAGGACGCCTGGCGGCACTGGGTACACAGGTGATCCTGACGCGGCCGGCTATCCCGATCAACCCCGGCACACCCGCGCAGCGTGCCGCATTCGCTAACGATGTCACCGCTGATCTTGTCGTTTCCTTGCATGTCGATCAATCGGATAGTCCCAAACCCAATGGCATTGCCGTGTTTTATTTCGGAAGCCCCAGTGGTGGCAATCATTCAATTGCAGGCAAGCAGTTGGCGGAATTGATTTCCGATGAACTCATAAGGCGCACCGATCGAAAGGATTGCCGCACGCATCCGCGTACCTGGGATCTCCTGCGCTTAACCACCATGCCGGCGGTTCGAGTGGATATTGGCTACATGTCGAATGTC
>CAZVLV010000325.1:0-1968 GCA_964628015.1 uncultured Aquiluna sp.
ATCCACATTTAAGACATTTGCGTTGGCTGCTGGGTTAGAGCAAGGTGTACCCCTTAACTCATTGTGGAATGGAAACTCACCGTCCACTGTCAATGGATACACCTTTAATAACTACGGTAATAATTCCTATGGCACCGTGTCGCTGCTTCAAGCAACAGAGTTAAGTATCAACTCCGCCTATGTCGAAATGGAGGCGGATATTGGTGTGGGAAGTGTTGCGGAAGCCGCCATGAAAGCAGGAATTCCTGCGGACACTCCTGGCATGAATCTGGATGCCCTCGATCTCACATTCGTTCTTGGTACGGCCTCACCCTCAGCGCTGAATGTTGCACAGGCCTACGCCACATTTGCTAATGAAGGTGTGCGCGTTCAAACAACGTTCATTACTCGAGTAGTTGGATCTAATGACGGACTTCTCTACGAGTTTGAACCACAGTTAGTGTCAGAGTTCAGTCCCGATGTTGCGAACTCGGTTAATTACGCACTAGAGCGCGTGGTGACTTCGGGAACAGGAAAAGCAGCGTTGGCATTGGATCGTCCCGCCGGCGCAAAAACAGGAACAACAGATGACAACAAGAGTGCCTGGTTTGCCGGTTATACACCCCAACTGTCAGCCGCAGTTCTGATGGCCAAAGAAGATTCCGCGGGAATGCCGATCTCCATGTCAGGTACGGGCGGTTTGCAAACCGTGACGGGTGGCTCGTTCCCGGCCGCTATCTGGACAGCATTTATGCGTGATGCTCTCAAGAATGAACCGGTCATCGAGTTTGCTCCACCACCAGCAGATGCTTTGGTCCCCATTGAGTGCCCCGACTTCATTGAAGCTGATCTGGAAGACATTCCTTATGGATGTCCAGTACCTGATGTGCTCAATGAGTTTGGTCCGGAAGAAGGCATGGGATCAGGTCCTGATCCATTCGAAGGCGAGCAAGGGGATCCTGCATTGCCCGTTGAGCCTGATAACGAGTTCGGTCCTGATCCAGCAACAGGATTTGAAGATCCCACCGTTGATGAAGGTAGACCGGACTAACCACTCGTGGATTCTGCGATCTAGGGCATGATGCTGTCGTGAGTGAGCGGCTCGGCGGTCCCATGGGTGTCTTGGCACGGCGCGGCTACACAATTCTTCCGCCAGTACAAGCCCTCGTTGTTCTCGCTGCGTTCACTTATTCCTTGGGCTATTTTTTGGATTACAGCTGTGTGGTCAATGGTTGGCAAGACCCCATGCGTTACATGCATCTGTGCTACTCCGATATTCCCGCGCTTTATGCCGAGCGAGGATTCTCCGAAGGAATCTTCCCGTATGTACAAGCGGGTTCCAATGGTGCTTATTTGGAGTACCCGGTCCTCACCGGTTTGTTCATGTACATCGCAGCCGGCATAACCGGAATCGTAAGCAGTTTCTACCCCGATGGATTTCGTGCCTTCTTTGATGTCAATGTCATTTTGTTGTTCGTTCCATTCGCCGTCACAGTTGTCGCAACCGCACTCACCTTTAGAGGCAACCCATGGCGAGCATCCATGATCGTTTTCGCACCGACCGTTATCTTGGGCGCAACAATCAACTGGGATCTCATTCCCGTCGCGTTGGTTTCCCTAGGGCTGTTGGCGTGGTCTCGGGATCGAATCACCCTGACCGGTGTTTTCTTTGGATTGGCAGTCGCTGCGAAGTTTTATCCCATCATTTTGCTCATTGGTTTTGTCATTCTGGCGGCCAGAACCAAAGCGTGGCGCCCAACCCTGCACATGATCGGCGTCAGCATCATTACTTTCCTGGCCGTCAACATTCCATTTGCCATCGCGAATTTCCAAGGCTGGTTTCACTTTTATCAATTCAATGCGGACAGAGCGATTGACTTCGGTTCCATCTGGTACGCGATCAATCAATATGGACTACCCACAATCCCCGAATCCGTTCTTAATCTCGGTGCAAGTGCATTATTCGCGGTGCTATTAATCGCTATTGCG
>CAZVLV010000326.1:0-1963 GCA_964628015.1 uncultured Aquiluna sp.
ACTAGTTGTTTCCACAACCGACATGGCTTATCGCATGCCACTTGATCAACGAATTTACTCGGTGGAACTTGCAAGTCCCGCTATCGCATTGCCCATGGTTGCGTCTTTGACCGAAGTTCAACAAAGTTCTAGTGCAGTGTGGTTGCTGGCGATCATTCCCGTCGTGGCCTTGGTGTGGTTAATTCTTTTTGTACTTCGTCCTCGAGGGTCACGCGCCCCAATTGATTCTGTTGAAATGGATATTCCGGTCGTGATCTCGGGTCTCAGTAAGACATATAAGGGTGGATACCAAGCAGTCTCCGATGTTTCCTTCGAAGTTCCTCCCGGTGTCGTGCTCGGACTATTGGGTCCCAACGGGGCAGGGAAAACCACGACCATGCGCATGCTGATGGGCTTAATTGCACCGACAGAGGGCAGCATTAATGTATTTGGGCACCCTATTTACTTCGGCGCCCCCATCTTGTCACGTGTTGGTGCACTGGTGGAGGGTGCAGGATTCTTACCTCACCTCAGTGGCCGAGAGAACCTTGAGCTGTACTGGCGTGCGTCAGGTCGAGCCGGAGATTCCTATCTTGAGGAAGTTTTGGAAATTGCGGACCTCGGCAGCGCTATTGATCGCAAGGTCAAGGCATATAGCCAGGGTATGCGCCAACGATTGGGTATTGCCCAAGCCATGATGGGTAAGCCTGATCTTCTCGTTCTTGATGAACCAACAAATGGTCTTGACCCACCCCAGATCAAGGCCATGCGCGATGTTATGAAGAGCTACGCCGCCACCGGTCGAACTGTCATTGTGTCCAGCCACATGCTCAGCGAAGTTGAGCAAACTTGCTCACATGTTGTCGTCATGCATCGAGGCCGTCTCGTGGCCGTGGGTGAAGTCGAAGACCTTCTGGCAGGCAAAACAGGTGGGCGACTTGAAGATGTCTTCCTCGAGATGATCGGCGATGACTTGACGATAGGTAAGTACTGATGACCCAGATATCGACTCAAGCGGCGCCGAACCCTTGTTGCATTCTTGCTGGTTATTGCACTGCCTCTTATTGTTGTTGCTGCCGTGAAGTTTGGGCCATCTGCCGATGACGATGGTGGTGGGTTCGGCGATGGTGATTTGGATCTTGTGGGTCTTGCCACCGCTGGCGGCTGGAACTTCGCCCTCACAATGATTTTCTTCGCGTCTGGTTTTCTACTCCTGATTTTGGTAGCCATGTTTATGGGCGACACAGTCGCTAGTGAGGCTTCGTGGTCAACACTTCGCTATCTACTAAGCGCACCTGTCCCCAGAAGAAAACTCCTGCGATCTAAGTTGATTGTCGGACTAATTCTTTCCATTGCCTCAATTGCAGTACTTATTTTGTTTTCTTATTTAGTGGGGATCATCGCATTTGGTTCAGGTCCGCTCACCACACCCACCGCGGGAACATTCACAAACTCTGAAGCCATTTACCGATTGACCATAATCGGAATTTATATATTCATTTCGCTACTTTTTGCGGCGGGTGTCGCATTCCTCATGAGTGTCCTCACAGATGTTCCACTTGCAGCCGTTGGCACCGCCGTGGTCATTGTCATTGTGAGCAGCATCCTTGACGCAATCGATGCCCTCGGCGAGCTGCGCCGGTGGTTACCAACCGATTACGGCGCTGCGTGGCTCGGAGCATTGAATAAGGACATTGAATGGGGAGAAATGTTGCGCGGTACCTCGTATTCAGTTATCGCATTCACCATTCTCATTGGGTTCGCTGTGTACAAGTTTGAGCGCAAAGACATTACCTCTTAGGAGAAACAGTGCGAGCCCTATTTCTCTTTCACGACCATCTCAGGCACCCCGGCCCAATTGCGGAGAGATTCACTCAGCATGGATACGAAGTTGTTGAAATGTTAGTTGTGCCCGAGGAATCGCACGACAGCCCAAATGTCCACTTTGTTTTTCCTGATCCGAGTGATTTCGCTGTCATAGTTC
>CAZVLV010000327.1:0-1962 GCA_964628015.1 uncultured Aquiluna sp.
TTATTGATGGTCGAACCGGTGGTTCAATTTTCGAAAACTTTGATGCTGCTTTGACCGCACATTTCGTGGGCGGATGTGTGATTGGTGCAGACTCGGATCACGGTGTCATCGATCCCTATCACCGGGTGTTCAACTATCCGGATCTTCATATTGTCGATGGCTCAGCAATTACGGCGAATCTAGGTGTCAATCCGTCATTGACAATCACCGCACAGGCAGAGCGAGCCATTGCCATGTGGCCAAATAAAGGAGATGTGGATCCTCGCCCAGGGCAAGATTCCGAGTATCGACCTGTTGCCCCCGTTGCGCCGCAGGCACCATATGTCCCCGCTAATGCTCCCGCGGCATATCGGGTGAATTCCTCCCAGTAGTCGCTTACCGTAAAGCAAAACCCGCAATCAATGATTGCGGGTTGCTGGAGTGAAACCATTTTTGGTTTCCCGTCGATAAATCACTCGGAGGACTTCACCGACGGAGGTCTATTGAGGGAATTGTTGATTGAAGGATTTGCCAATCGCTACTGTTTACGCGCCTTGGTGGCGGCGGAAAATGGCATCGATTTCATCGCGATGCGATGGGCTCATGGCCATTGAGCGCTGGTAATCCCATTCCTGCTGAAAGTTTCTGGAGCGGTTGCCCCCGAAAATATTGCTCAGAACTCGTCCGAAGCTCTGCATATCCATCACGTCCACTTCTTTTACTTGGTAGCCGGGGTCTCCGGTATGTGACAAGTTTACGACATAGATGTTATACAAATGTTATCGGGGGTCGGAATTCGCGGTAAATAGTAGGTTAACTCCCGTATTTCGTCAGGAAATAACTACTTTTCGACTTAATCCTGAGGGGGTGGTATTCCCCATTTCTGTCACAGCGAGCACCCGGAAGCGGTAGGCGCCGGCTTGTTTGGGCAAAGGACAGCTGAGCCGCGTAGCGGTGGACGAGAAGTCCTTCAGGGTGCAGATTCGCTTACCCCGAGCATCAATAATCCGATACTGGCTCACGACGGCCGATGTAGAACCCGCCAGAGTGGTGAATTGAATTTTCTTCCCAGTTATCCGAGGTGCGGCCATTTGTCCAGGTGGAACCACGCTGGCCGTCAGTGAAGCAGGCAACGCATTGCCTTCGCCTTGGGCGTTAAGTGCGCGAACCGTGAAGGTGTATTCACCCGGTGGTAGTCCAGGTACCGTGCAGGAAAGTTGCGTAGTTGTACAGGCCACTGCGCCATCGGCACCGAGTACTTCGTAGCTTGTCACGGTCGAGGGGGATACCAAAGGTGGTTGCCAGGAAACAACAACCGAATCATTCAGGCCTTGAAGACTGGTCACGGTCGGAGCTGAAGGAATTGTGGGGTAGCCGGCAATCGTCAAGGCTTGATTCACCAAGTCGAGGTAATCGATAGCGGTGAATCCCACCATTAAATAGGCGCCGAGAAATCCAGCAACGCACCCTCCTGCGGATCCGGAATTCACGCCGAGAAGCAGGCGCTCTCCTGAAGGATTAGTCGCAAATGTCGGGCCTCCACTATCACCGGAGCACACACCAACCGACGCGTCTTGGCCAACAGAGAAAACTGGTCCCAAAGACGACCGAGGTTCATAGGTGTCAATGGGTACCTGGGCCTGCATAGGAATTGTCGGACGTTGATTTGGGCCCGTGAGTCCGTATCCCATGATTGTTCCGGGATAAAGGTCTTGTGCCCATCTGGTCATTTCAGCCGAAGTTGCAAGACGATTGAAATAACCCGAGCCGATATCCGCGTTAAGTACCAAGATGGCAAAGTCGTTGGGCTCCACGCGAGTAGACGCATTGACGTAACTCGCAGGTTTAATTATTTGTGTAACTTGAATTCCCGTGGCTCCCTGTGGCCCCGTGTTGCTGTACTGAATGGCTGTACCTCCGGGTGGAAAAATCCCAATTCCGGCAACATTTGCGGTACCTCCCTGTGCCGTGACGCAGTGAGCT
>CAZVLV010000328.1:0-1962 GCA_964628015.1 uncultured Aquiluna sp.
CTGATATATCTGTCCCGTGACTTTGACGGACGAAGCGTACGCGGGTTTGCGCACGCTTATATGTACGGGGGAATTGGCCCCTGGCGACTGCCTGTCGGAGCCTGAACTCCAGGAAACCTTGGGGCTGGGGCGCACCCCCATCCGTGAGGCGATTCGCGCTTTGGCCGCTGAGCACCTTATTGACGTCTTCCCTCGACGTGGCACATTTGTGGCTGGTGTGGATCCCCGCAATCTGCGGGCCATGAGCGAGGTGCGAGCCCAACTCGAGCCCATGGCCGCACGGTTGGCTGCCGAACGGCGCAGTGAATCTGATCTGACCCACTTTCGGGGAGCACTGGCACAACTCGAGGAGTTGGAGCGCGGTGATCTACGGGAGCAAGAGCGGGCTTTGATTGACTTAGACTCTCGTATTCACCAATTGATTTACCAGGCAACTCAAAACGCATACCTGGCCAACGATCTTGACCGCTACTACATTCACTCGCTCCGAATTTGGAATCTTGGTTTAGGTCGAGTAGGGCATCTGCGTCAAGCCGTTTTGGAACACAAAGAACTTCTGGAAGCAATTATCCAAGGTGACTCGGATCGTGCTTTCAATGTCATGAGTAAGCACGTCTCCGAGTTTGAAGCTGAAATAGCCCAAGCTCTATAGAAACCTCACAGTAAATGAGCAGTCTCGATGGTCGAGACCACAGGAAAGGGAAACAATATGAGCGATCTGCCTAGCTCCGCAAAGGCCGTCATTATTGGAGCAGGAATCGTGGGTAACTCTGTTGCCTATCATCTTGCTGATCTTGGTTGGCGCGATCTTGTTCAGGTGGACAAAGGTCCACTGCCGAACCCCGGTGGTTCAACAGGTCACGCATCCAACTTTATTTTCCCTGTTGATCACGGTAAGGAAATTACCCAACTGACGGCAGACAGTGTTCGTCAATACAAGGAAATGGGTGTGTTCACCGAGTGTGGTGGCATTGAAGTTGCCCGGACACCAGAGCGCGTGCAGGAATTGCATCGCCGGATGGCATCTGCCAAGTCGTATGAAATCGAAGACACCGAAATTATTACTCCAGCTCGGGTCAAGGAACTTGTTCCATTCATTGACGAGTCAATTATTCTTGCGGGCTTCTACACCCCGAGCGTTGGTGTTGTGGACTCTTTGCGCGCAGGCACGATCATGCGCGAAAAAGCAATGGCGCTCAATGCACTCACAGTCTCAGCGAACACAGAAGTTCTTGACATTGAAGTGACGAATGGCCGCGTCAGTGCAGTTGTGACAGACAAAGGAACCATTAAGACAGACACCGTTGTGATTGCCTGTGGTTGCTGGAGCCCGAAGATCGCTGCTATGGCTGGCGCCCACATCCCGCTTACACCCGCAGTGCACCAAATGAAGGACATTGGCCCAGTTCCTGAATTCGCCGATGCCAAGGGCGACATCGAGTACCCCATCATTCGTGACATGGATACCAACATGTACGAGCGCCAACACGGCACGGGTCTCGAGGTTGGTTCATATGCCCACCGCCCGATTCTTCACGATGTAGATGAAATTCCATCTAATGCTGAAGCTGCACTGTCACCGACGGAAATGCCGTTCACGCAAAAGGATTTCGATCTTCAAGACGAGCATGCGTATGAAATCATGCCGCAGATTATTGGAAACGAAAGCGTTGGACAGAAGTACGCGATCAATGGTCTTCTTTCACTGACACCAGATGGCATGCCGATCCTCGGCGAAACTCCCGAAGTAAAGGGTTTGTGGTCCGCTGCCGCAGTCTGGATCAAGGAAGGTCCGGGAGTGGGACGAATGATGGCGCAATGGATGGTTCTCGGTGAGCCCGAGATCGATTTGCACCAATCCAATGTGGCTCGCTTCTACGATCACCACAAGACCCGCACTCACATTCGTGCCCGGACTTCCGAAGGTTTCAATAAGACCTACGGAATTGTGCACCCGGCTGA
>CAZVLV010000329.1:0-1959 GCA_964628015.1 uncultured Aquiluna sp.
TGTGCGCTGGCGCCATCGCCATGTCGCGGGTATCACGACTGGTACTTGGCGCGTGGAATGATGAATACGGTGCAACTGGATCCAGGTGGGATTTGGTACGAGATCAGCGGTTGAATCATCAGGTAGAAGTAATTCCTGGCGTCTTGGAACAAGAATGTGCTGCTGTGGTGAGGGATTTTCTCGCGCATAAACGCAAGTAATCACGAAATCAGCGTGTGCGATCTGGACTCACGGCGTTTTGCGTTTTAGTGTTGGGTCAATGTCGTCACTCTCCAGCAACCGAGCCAATCAACCGCGGCGTCGACCTGCGGAGAGACCGCTCTGGCTTACTGTGCTCCTGATATTTGTTGCAATATATTTGATGTATGGTATAGCTTTTGGAATTGCCACATTGCTCAAGGGCTCGGGTGGTGGTGAGCCTGACACTGCGACTTCTAGCTCCAGCGATGTCATTAACCCAAGTAATTGCACGGTGATAGATGTCACACCCGCTGAGTTTTTGCCCCGCGCTTCACAGGTAACCATCAATGTCTACAACTCCACGCAGCGCGTTGGACTTGCGGGAGATACGGCAAAACTGCTTGGTGTCAGGGGCTTCAAAGTCGGTGCTGTAGAGAACGATCCACTTGGCGTACCCATTGAAGGTGTGGGTGAAATCCGCTACGGACCTAAAGGTGAAGCGGGTGCAAAGTTGGTTGCATATCACGTACCCGGGGCCACACTCGTGGATGACGGACGCAAGGGCAAGAAAGTTGATATATCACTGGGTCGTCAGTTTGTGGATCTCGCGAATGACGCTGAGGTTGTTGCGCTTTTGGCCGAACCATCTCCGAGTCCATCGCCCGAGGGCTGTCCTTTGCCCAATCCAACACCTGAACCTACGGTGAGTGAGACCCTCGCGGAGTAACCCGCAATCTTTGGAACCACTCTCGGATCTATTGCGTCTTATTCGCATTCCGTGCTGGAACCACCCGGCACTCATCGCCTCTGGCGATAAATGAGGAGAGATAATGCGTAAAGCTTTACGTGGGTTAAGTGGCCTATCTGCACTTGGTTTAGTCGTTGCAGGCGCTGCATTTGCAGCACCGGCGAATGCACACGGTTATGTCAATGCGCCAGAGAGCCGTTCGATTATGTGCAAACTTGGAAAGAACACTAATTGTGGTGCAATCATTTACGAACCACAGAGTCTCGAGTACTTAAAGGGATACCCGGCAGGTGGACCTGCTGACGGACAAATTGCATCTGCAGGTGGTCAGTTCGGTGGAAACCTTGATCAACAAAGTGCAACTCGTTGGGCTAAATCTGATATCACTCCGGGACCGTTGCGATTTGACTGGACATACACGGCGCCACACAACACGGCGAAGTGGCACTACTACATGACAAAGCCCGGCTGGGATCAGAACGCTCCATTGGATCGCGCCGATTTCGAACTAATTGGTGAAGTTTCCCATGACGGTTCTCCGGCAAACACGAATCCGTATCACATGATTACTGTGCCCTCGAATCGATCGGGCTATCACGTGATTCTCGCAGTCTGGGATGTTTCCAATACCGTCAACGCCTTTTATAACGTTATTGACGTTAACGTAGTGGGCGGTTCCTCTGACGTGATTGCTCCTGCTGCTCCTGCGAATTTGCATTCGATGGGTACCACTGAGTCGAGTGTGAATTTGATGTGGAATGCGGCTACCGACAATGTGGGTGTGACGGGTTATCAGGTGTCACGTAATGGCGTGGTCATTGGCACGACAAATAGGTTGGTGTTGACCGATTCCGGTTTACAGGCTGGAACCACGTACCGTTACACCGTTCGTGCGATCGATGCTGCGGGCAATATTTCACCAGCGAGCAACACACTGAGTATCGCCACCAAGGCCGCACCTGCAGTGGACACATCAGCTCCTGCTGCTCCTGCGAATTTGCATTCGATGGGTACCACTGAGTCGAGTGTGA
>CAZVLV010000330.1:0-1922 GCA_964628015.1 uncultured Aquiluna sp.
AAGCCACGCAAGGGTTACTTCCTGCGCTGTGGTGTTGTGCTCTGCCGCAACTACTGCGAATTCCGCATATCTACTACCTAAATCGTGCGCGTGCGTGGATCCGCCTAATGGTGACCAGGGCAAAAACGCAATTCCCAACTCGGTGCAGCGATCCAGAACGTCTTTATCTGCTCGGTAGCGAGGTGAATACTCGTTTTGTACCGAGACAACCCCGCCATCATGTGGTCCACCCAAAATTTCCAGAGCAACTTCCAATTCAGACAACGTGGTGTTTGATAATCCGACCGAGCGCACCCAGCCGTTGTCACGTACAGATGCAAGTGCTCGCATTTGGTCGGCATAGGTCAAGGTGGGGTCATGGCGGTGATGTTGGTACAGATCAATCACGGTGACACCTAGGGCGGTCATGCTCGCCTCACAGGCAGCCTTCAGTGCCGACTCACTGGAATCGCGCCCCCACACTTCACCTTCTGAACGAATAATTCCGCCTTTTGTTGTGACTAGGACGGAAGAAATATCTGCGGGTCCAGAGTAGAGGGCGAGAGCATCTGCGATGAGAGACTCGTTATGTCCCACCGAGTCCCATGTGGGCGAATAAATATTTGACGTATCAAGAAATGTAATTCCTAAATCCAACGCCCGATGAATAGTGGCAATTGCCTGCTCACGGTGGACAATCATGTGACTGAATGACAATGGCATGCAGCCCAAGCCCACCGCAGATACTTTCCAGGGACCAATTACTCGCTGAGGAAGTGGATTCATGATCCGATTCTATTCCACAAAACAATTGATCAATGTCGCGCTAATCCGCTAACTCTGTCGCAACTTCTAACCATTGTTCCTCGATCGCCTCACGTTTAGCGTTCATTTCCCGCAATGCAATGTCCAATTCACCTAATCTGCTGTATTCGTCTGCTGCTTCAGCCATCTGAAGATGTAGCGCTGATATGTCTGCATCAACCTTTGTCAGTTGGCGCTCATACTTGTCGAGAAGTTTTCGTAATTCTCGTTCACGCGCCGGATCACTCGATTTCTTAACGCGAGTTTTTCCACTTTCCACCGAGGCATTCATGTGACCACGAAGTTCCAGATACTGATCGAGTCCACGTGGCAGATCTGTGAGAGTCGAGTCACCCAGAACCGCAACAAAGGAATCACATACTCGCTCAAGGAAATATCGATCATGGCTGATGATCAGTAGTGAACCGGGGAATCCGTCGAGGAGATCTTCGAGTGCGGCGAGCGTTTCGACATCGAAGTCGTTGGTGGGTTCATCCAGCGCCAAGACATTGGGCTCTGTCATCAGAATCCGCGTGAGTTCAAGGCGCCTGCGTTCACCACCGGAGAGCTCTGCGACACGAGTGAATTGACCGTCGTGATCGAATCCCAGCCGTTGGCACACCTGACTGGCGCTGAGCTGCCTGCCTTTACCAAGATCAATGTAATTGGCAACAGCCTCCACTGTCGCGATCACAGTTTTAGATTCGTCAAGTGAACTGAGATGCTGACTCAACACTCCTGGCTTCACGGTGACACCTTGAACCCGTTTGCCCGACAACGTAGGAATTTCTCCGAGCAGAGTGCGGAGCACGGTTGTTTTCCCCGCACCGTTTGGCCCCAGAATCCCAATGCGAGCACCCGGAGCAATATTCCATGTCAGTCGATCGATCAATGTTCGCGAATCGAAACCAATAGCTGCATCGTGCAGTTCATATACAGTTTTGCCTAGGCGAGCACTGGCAAACTCCAGTAATTCCACCGTGTTGCGTGGAGGTGGTTCAGCCGCAATGAGCTCATTAGCGGCATCAATGCGAAATCTCGGCTTGGAAGTTCGAGCGGGTGGTCCTCGACGAAGCCATGCAAGCTCCTTGCGCATGAGATTCTGTCGCCGAGATTCGCTCGCGGCTTCCTGTCTCATG
>CAZVLV010000331.1:0-1890 GCA_964628015.1 uncultured Aquiluna sp.
ACTCAACGGGTCCAGAGCGGTATTGGGCTCGTGCCAATGCCGTTGCCGCCCTGCGTGCCGCTGCACTCCATTTACATAGCGAAGAATACGTAACTTGTGGCGGAGCTTCTTACGCCCTGATGATAGAGCAAGACGACCTTCTCGCTCTGGCCGAGGAGCTTGAGTCCCAATAATGCTGCAGAAATCCTGCAGAATCTCTGCGAGATTCTCGAGACAACCACGCTAAAATCCCCCAACATCGCAAGCACCCACCCTCACCGCAATGAGCGAATTCCGCCAAAGCATCAACCGCGTTCTCAACGCACACGGCTTCACCGCAGCAACGACTCTCAAATTTGCAACAAAACAAGACACACTGACACTGGGCTTGCAAGCTAAAACCCAGAATGGCGCCGAACGAACCATCCGCAATGCCCTCTTCCTGCTAACAGACAAGCGCGGCTTCGATTGGAAAGAACCATTTCTATTCGGTTCCACTCTCGTTTGGCTGATTGATTTTGATCAACGCCTCAAGAATCCTTGGATCTGTATAGATTCGAACTCCACACTCCATCACCTCAGCACAAATGCGATGATTCGGTATGCTGTGGAGGACAATATGGCACCGGCACCTGAGCCTACGATAAGCAGTGAGGAACGGGCGAAGCAATTTGCTGTTTGGGGCTGAGTGCTTGCTGTTAGTGGGGTAAAAACGTAAAAGTGCAAACACCATGACATACAAGCCCGTCCATTCCAAGGCCTACAATTTGCTCGTCATCGTGGTGTTGCTTGGCCTTGTGGTTGCAGTTCCCTTCATAGCATTCCTCGCCATACGGATACTGCTTGTAGGTGCACCAGTTGCCATCATCGGAGGACTGATTATCTTTGTCTGCCAAATGTTGGATCGACGGTGACTTTACTTTTCCCTCCGAATAAACTAAGATATTGGCATGGGGAAGAAACCACTCCCTTCCCCCCTCTCACTCAAACCACCGATGAAACTCAACAAAACTCAGAAAATCGTTCTTGCCTCTGTAGGTGCGCTCGCTCTTCAGTTCGGCGCTCTTCGGACAACGTACTCTTTCGGTCACACTGACGGTTTCAATGAAGCTCGAGTGGGCTACATGAAGACGCCCACCAGCAACGGCACTTTGACAGTCGACAACAACGGAAAACCGAAATTCACGCCATTTCCGACTGAGCCGCACTTCGACCCGACCGTCGCATGGAACAGCAAAGGAAATCGGGACTTCGTCGAAGACCAGATAAAGAACAACATGGGTAGCACGCAATTTGGCGCCTGGGTTAAGACACGCGTCGCCTCGGCCACTTGCTCTCCTACGAAAACTCCCAATCTCTGGCATTGCAGTTACAGGGAGCTGGGTAAGGATTCCAACAACGTGGGTAATGTCGAAGTGAATCCGAAGACGGGCGATTGGCAAGCCATATGGCAGTGAGCTAAACGAACCCCCCTTTACTTTCTTCTCCTGGCAAGCTAAGATAGCTGCATTGGGTCATCAATCATGACTTTCATCTACGACACCTGGCTCACCTCCGACGATGCCGAGCTGCGTGAGGCAGTGAACGAGTTAGTCTTCAGCTACGGAGCTTTTTACTGCGGGTCCAAACCCAATCGCAAAGAGCGAACCCGCATGAATCGGCTGCTAGAAACCGTTCGCGCTCGCACCAACTGCCTGCCGAAAGTCATCGACGATTCCATCACCACGCTGGCGCAGACGAATTACGGTCTGGATTGAGCCTGAAGCAAACTGAATAAGTGCAAAATGGGCTGCCTTCGGGTGGCCCAATTTACTATGTAAGGCCATAGCTATGTTCTTCCTGTAGGTTCCCTGAGTAATCTGGGTACAACCTATGGGTACATAGCGATATGGCGAAATGGTACGATCTATC
>CAZVLV010000332.1:0-1880 GCA_964628015.1 uncultured Aquiluna sp.
TTTGTCGTAGAAAACTTTCATGAAATTGCTCCGGTTGAAATAGTGAAAAACCGCCAATGGTAACCAACAGCGGAAAGGAGGCTTTTGCAGGGGCCCCGTGCCGGCGGCTGCACCACTGAAAGGGCGCGGCCCCTCGATGAAGTGCCGGTCTAAGAACTGTGTGCGGTGATCAGCTTCACACACGCAGAATACGTTCACCGCGGCCAATGCCGCAGGCACCCGTTCGCACCGTTTCGAGGATTGCCGTTCGATCGATCGCTTCCAGAAAAGCGTCGTTCTTGCTCTGATCACCGGTGAGTTCGATGGTGTAACTTTTCTCCGTCACGTCAATGATTCGCCCACGGAAGATGTCAGCCATGCGCTTCATCTCCTCGCGTTCTTTGCCGACTGCGCGCACTTTGACGAGCATCAACTCGCGTTCGGTATACGCACCTTCGGTCAAGTCAACCACCTTGACCACCTCGATGAGGCGATTCAGGTGCTTGGTGATCTGCTCGATCACGTCGTCGGAACCCGTGGTCTGGATCGTCATGCGCGATAGGCTGGGATCTTCGGTAGGAGCCACGGTGAGGGATTCGATGTTGTAACCGCGGGCTGAAAACAGACCCACCACGCGGGATAAGGCACCCGCTTCGTTTTCGATTAACACGGCAATGATGTGTTTCATACAGGTTCCTCTTTTCTGCGCCCTCCCCCACGCACGGTAATGCGTGGGCTTGGCGACAAATAGATTCAACTCAAAAGAAGCGGCCAGCGCCAACAAGGACCGCCCTCAGCAAGCGCTGGGTCAGAGCTCTTCCGACCCGAGCAGCATTTCGGTGATGCCTTTGCCAGCCTGCACCATCGGGAACACGTTCTCGGTCGGGTCGGTCTGGAAGTCAATGAACACCGTGCGGTCCTTGAGTGCACGGGCTTCGCGCAAGGCACCTTCGACATCCTGTGGACGCTCGATGCGCATACCCACATGTCCATAGGCCTCGGCCAATTTCACAAAATCGGGTAACGCATCCATGTAGCTGTGGCTGTAGCGGCCCTCGTAATCGAGTTCCTGCCACTGACGCACCATGCCGAGGTAGCGATTGTTGAGCGACAGCACCTTGATCGGCGTGTTGTATTGGAGGCAGGTGGACAACTCTTGAATACACATCTGCACCGAGCCTTCACCAGTGACACAAAAAACCTCGGCCTCAGGCTTGGCCAGCTTGATACCCATGGCGTACGGGATACCCACCCCCATGGTACCCAGACCTCCAGAATTGATCCAGCGGCGTGGCTCGTTGAACTTGTAGAACTGAGCGGCCCACATCTGGTGCTGACCCACGTCTGACGTAATGTAGGCCTCCACGTCTTTGGTCATGTTCCACAGCGTCTCAATGACCATCTGGGGCTTGATGACCTGGGTATTGGTCCGGTCGTACTTAAGGCAGTCGCGGCTGCGCCAATCTTCAATCGTATTCCACCACGCCTGCAACGCTTGCCCATCGGGCTTTTGCTGGGCCTCGCGGACCATGGTGATCAACTCCGTCAGCACATCTTTCACATCACCAACGATAGGCACATCGACCTTGACGCGCTTGGAAATACTCGATGGGTCAATGTCGATATGAATGATCTTTCGTTCGTTTTGGGCAAAGTGTTTTGGGTTGCCGATCACGCGGTCGTCGAACCGCGCACCCACTGCCAGCAGCACATCGCAGTTTTGCATGGCGTTGTTGGCTTCCACCGTACCATGCATGCCCAACATGCCCAAGAACTTGCGATCGGTAGCGGGGTAGGCGCCCAAACCCATCAAGGTGTTGGTGACCGGATAGCCCAGCATGTCCACCAGCGTGCGCAACTCGTTGACAGCGTTGCCCAGCAGCACGCCACCACCGGTGTAG
>CAZVLV010000333.1:0-1819 GCA_964628015.1 uncultured Aquiluna sp.
CGCTTGCTCGCACCCATGATATTTGTGGGCCGCACAGCCTTGTCGGTACTCACAAGAACAAAGTCTGAAACGCCATACTCTACGGCGGCCTGGGCGGTTCGAAGGGTCCCGAATACGTTGTTCTTGATGCCCTCTGCTGGGTTATGTTCCACCAATGGAACGTGTTTGTACGCCGCAGCGTGATAAACGGTATCCGGCTCCCAGGTTGACAAGATCTCTCGAAGGCGATCATTGTCTTGCACAGATGCCAGCAAAGGCACCACCACGGTTTCTATCCTACCGTCTTGCCTCTTTCCTTCGAGCTCATTGTGAATAGAGTAAAGCGCAAATTCGCTTTGCTCGATCAATAACAATTTCTTTGGGCCGACCAAGAAAATCTGCCGACACAGCTCACTGCCAATGGATCCGCCAGCCCCTGTAACAACCACCACCTTGTTCCGAACATTCATCGCAAGAAGGATGTGGTTGGGCGTTACGGGCTCACGGCCGAGCAAGTCATCAATGTCTAACTCTCGTACATCCGAGATACTCACCCTGCCTGAGGCAAGATCAGTCACGCTAGGCAGAGTACGCACCGACACATGAGCACCTCGGATCCGACTAAGAATCTCGTTACGGCGCTTGCGGCTCATACTGGGCATGGCCAGGAGCACATCGCTAATGTTGAGCGTAGTGACTAGGTTCTCTAAGTCGACCGGGTCATAGATGGGCTGGCCATTGAGGAAGTGCCCGTGCAGGCGGTCGTCGTCATCCAAGAACCCGGCCACCTGCATTTCGTGGCTGTTAGCCATCGCAGCGGCCAGTTGACGGCCGGTGGTGCCTGCGCCATAAATCAGAACTTTTGGACGCAATGCACGCTTCAAAACGCTTAAATACTGATCCCCCAGCCAGACCCTTGCGAGCGCTCTGGACAACCCAACGCAGAGAAGAAGCAAGATGGGTTGGATAATCCCCACAGTACGCGGCACCGCGGCCACGCCGACGACTGTAAATACGACAGCATAGAGCAAGCCGTACATACACACTGCTTTTGCTACAGTAAGCAATGCTGGCCATCCGCTGTACCGGAAAATGGCGCGGTACATGCCGGCTACGATAAATATAGGAAGAGCAATCACAACGGAAATCGCACTTGCCCACACGGCCCCTTGTGCCCACTCACTTGGCCCTAAAAAGCTGATGAACTCACCCAACCTTAGGTAGTACGCGAGCCATACCGTCAGCAAACACAAACTGAAATCGACCAACAAGACTACGATGCGCTTCCCCGACCTTGGTATTGCTAAAACCAATGCCGCCAGCTTAGGGAATTGACTTTGCATGGTTACTCCCAACGAATTCGGTCACCGCAGCCTGCGCCTCTGAGCGTCTTGAAGATGTATTTGAAGTAAGCAGACAGGTCTAGATTCATCAACATTTGTGCATCTGCCTCCGCAAGAAGCTTGGGAGTAGACATGTCTATCCCATTGATCTGAGCCAAACCGGTGATGCCGGGCCGAGCAGTAAAGATACCTCGCGCCTCGCGTTCTTGAATCAATTCCGTCTGGTTGAATAAACACGGCCTAGGCCCCACCAAACTCATCTCGCCCCTGAGTACATTCCAAAGTTGGGGTAGCTCGTCGAGCTTACTGCGGCGTAGAAAAAGACCCCACCTGGTCACTGCCGATGCATCAGCGAGGTGGGTGGCAACCGAAGCAGTATTGAGCCGCATGGTTCGAAACTTCACTAAGACAAACGGTGTCTGATTGCGCCCAACACGCTGCTGCTTGAACAGTGGGGATCGATTGTCAAACCAAGCGATTACCCAAAGCAGTATTAG
>CAZVLV010000334.1:0-1803 GCA_964628015.1 uncultured Aquiluna sp.
ATCAATGTCGACATCCCATGTGGTTCCCATGTGGCGCTTCACGGACCGAATGGTGCGGTCAACGTTGGTGACGGCCTGACGCTTGGCGACCTCGCCAACGAGCACCTCGCCGTTCTTTGCGAAAGCGACAACAGATGGGGTGGTGCGAGCGCCTTCAGCGTTCGCGATCACTACCGGCTCTCCGCCTTCGAGTACTGAGACCACGGAGTTGGTGGTACCGAGGTCAATTCCTACTGCTCTAGCCATTATGTGGCTCCTCTTTTCCTTTTATCTTTGGGTTTTTCCTTGGACTTCTGTTCTGAGAATCCCGAATAAATCTTCCCCTAGTGTGCCCTATATCAGGCGATACGTCAAATTGGAATCATATTATTTGAGTCGGGTGGACTCATATTAGTGAATCCATGGGGAAGATTGGGTAAAGAGGACCGCGTGGGTGCCGACTTCTAGGCTGGCCCCTAAAGTGACATCGTTCGAAATAAAGTTGTTAGACATCTGCAACGGGGGGAATTGTGGGTAAGCGTTCAGGGGGCACGGCCCCGGGTTCCGAGGAGCAGATCCGGACCTTAATACGCAAGCAACTCCGCCCTCAGGAAGTCCTTCTTGAGGGGATTCGTCTGTCCGACCCTCGACACGGGGACATCGAAGTCGATTTCTTCGTCCTGATTCCAGATTCGGGCATAGCGGTCATTGAAGTCAAAGGTGGCGATGTCACCATCAAGGACGGTCAGTGGCGCGCCGCATACGGGAATGTCAATCGTCGAATCAACCCTGTTGAACAGGCACGGCGGGCGAAGCACGCATTACGTCGCTATTTGGATCGACAACCCGAATGGACGTTGGGACTTGTGCGGTCCGAATGGTTCGTTGTCATGCCGTTCACGACAGTCACCGGAGACATGAGTGCTGAGGCACGCAGGGAACTACTGATTGGCAGGGAAGATCTCGATCAACTCATGCCGAATATCAGACGCGCCCTTGACTCAACGCTGAACAACGATCCTGCCCCCGATACTGACTCCATTGAATTAGCACTCACACTCCTCCTTCGAAAGAAGGATGATGAGGGGAAAAGTGCAGCAACCCCAAAGGTTTTCTGGAAACGTCCTATTGCATGGGTAGGGGCAGGCCTCGGCGTGAGTGCCTTAGCACTTACCGGTGCCGCCCTTCTCACATCGAATGCAGGGAGCACACCCCAGCCATCACTGCCATCACAGTCAACGGTGTCCAATAACACTGGCACATGTGATCCGAACTACGAACCATGCATCCCCATTGCTCCCGATCTTCGTTGCTCAGACATTAAGTTAGCCGTCAGTGTTGTGGGCAGAGATATTCATGGGTTTGATCGCGATGGCGATGGCATTGGGTGTGAGGTGTACCAGTAGCACTGATAGCACTGGCGTCTCCGGTCATCTTGTGATGACGATCACCGCGAGGAATGTGAGATTGGTCGCTTACGGTCATTAACGGCATATTTCCTACCGGCTTCGGTAACCAGATCGGCCCCCTATGAGTAATCTTTCCCAATGGATCAATTGCTCCTCCGCGCCGTTGTTGGCTCCATCATCATTGTTGTTCTGCTTGCCTTGGCAGCAAAACGCGGATGGTTCCTCTTCTCCCTCGCACGCTCCGGACGCCCCGCCGTTGGTCGATTCACCGACCCCACCATTCGCGTGGAAGCAGAAACAACCGAGGTCCTTGGTCAGAAGAAACTCCTGAAGTGGGTTGTCCCCGGTACCGCACATGTTTTTGCATTTTGGGGATTCTTGGTCCTTGGCCTGACCGTCATTGAAGCTTTTGGTG
>CAZVLV010000335.1:0-207 GCA_964628015.1 uncultured Aquiluna sp.
AAGCACCGTTTGTTATTACCTAAGCCGTGATCGGTATTTTCTATGTCGCATTAGTTGCTCTGAAACAGACTGACATGCGAAGACTCTTTGCCTATTCATCCATGTCGCACTTTGGGTTCATCATTCTTGGTATCTTCGTATTCACCACCGTTGGCCAGACAGGCTCGGTGGTGTACATGGTGGCGCATGGTCTGTCCACCGCCGCGC
>CAZVLV010000335.1:217-1789 GCA_964628015.1 uncultured Aquiluna sp.
CCCAACTTTCCTCCTTTGGCGGCGTGAACAAGGTTGCTCCCGTGCTTGCGGGGTTCTTCCTGATCGCGGCAATGTCCAGCTTGGCATTACCGGGCATGGTGTCCTTCATCGGTGAGTTCATGGTGCTCTTGGGCACGTTCCAGAAGTACATGTGGGTTGGTGCAATTGCAACGGTTGGCATCGTGATTACCGCCGCCTATGTTCTGCGGGTGTACCAAAAGACCATGACCGGCCCACTGAATCCCGACTTGACCAATATGAAAGACCTCAACGGGCGCGAGATCACCGCACTCGTTCCAGTTTCTGCGTTGATCATTCTGTTAGGTGTATTTCCAGCGCCGTTGCTCAACGTCATTGAGCCCGCTGTGGAGCGCACCATGATTACCGTCGGTGCCTCCGATCCGGAGATCACGGTCGGGATCTCGCCTAACGCAGCAGGGGCGCTGTCACCTAATGCGGCCAGCAGCGTAGAAGGGATTGTGGAATGAGTACTTTCACCGCCCCTCTAATTGATTACTCCGCACTTGCCCCCATCTTGATTGTTGTATGCGCGGCTCTTGTGTCGGTGTTGGTCGAAGCTCTTGTTCCTCGGGGAGCGCGCCGCTTCCTGCAAATGGTGCTCACATTTGGCAGCTTGATCGCCGCTTTCGCATGGTTGATCTCCATTCGCGATACCCGAGTGATTACCGGCGATGGCGCAGTTGCTATCGACGGCCCAGGTCTTGTCATGCAGGGCACCATTCTGCTGCTCGCAATCTTTGGGGCCATGCTGATTTCAGAACGATCCTTGGATTCCATGGGTGACTCGTTCGCGCCCCGGGCCTCCGCACTCCCTGGCTCAGTCGATGAACGTGAATTGGCTGCCCGCGGATTCACCCAAACGGAAATTTGGACTCTGTACCTCTTCGCCGTCACGGGCATGTTGTTGTTTGTGGTAGCAAACGATCTCTTGATGATGTTTATTGCACTTGAGATCATGTCCCTGCCGCTTTACCTGATGGTCGGCATGTCACGCCGTCGTCGTCTGTTGTCCCAAGAAGCTGCCCTGAAGTATTTTGTGCTGGGCGCATTTGCATCCGCATTCTTTATTTTCGGTGCCGCGTTGGTATACGGATACACCGGCACAATTTCACTCCCGGAGATTTCTGACAGCATTTCGGCGACCACCGGTGGTACGGGATTGATTCTGATTGGCCTAGCCATGATCCTTGTGGGGCTTTTTTTCAAAGTCGGTGCGGTGCCATTCCACCAGTGGACCCCAGATGTCTACCAAGGTGCACCCACTCCCATCACAGGTTTCATGGGAGCAGCGGTCAAGGTCGCTGCCTTCGGCGCACTCATGCGGCTGCTGTACGTGGGCTTTAGCGGCATGCAGTGGGATTGGGAAATCATTGTCTGGATTGTTGCGATTCTGAGCATGGTGGTGGGCTCGCTGATTGCCATTACCCAGAGTGATATCAAGCGGATGCTGGCCTACTCTGCCGTTGCTCAATCAGGATTCATCCTGGTGGGTGTGGCAACAGCTACCGCAGAGGGAATTTCAGCAGTCATGTTCTACCTCATCGCTTATGG
>CAZVLV010000336.1:0-1785 GCA_964628015.1 uncultured Aquiluna sp.
GGATTGAATTACTCAATCTCACACTGATTTTGGTTGCGCTTGCCGTTGGTTCCATTATTGGTGCCATAGCTGCACGCAAGGTCAAAATGACGGCCATGCCCCAACTCGTTGCTCTATTTAATGGTGTGGGTGGTGGCGCCGCGGCTCTCGTGGCCGTCGTCGAGTACATGGTGCACGGCGAAGCGGATCTGTTGTTCCTCATCTTCACTGTCGCAACGGTCATTATTGGCGCCGTGGCATTCAGTGGTTCGATTGTCACTTACCTGAAACTCCAGGAACTCATGACTTCGCGCCCGGTTGTTATTCCACTGGGTGCGCCCATCACGATTCTGGTAGCACTTGCCACTCTCGCAGGTGGCGTGTGGCTGGTTATTGATCCACAAGACTGGCTTCTCGTCGTGTTGCTAATTCTGTCACTGCTCTTTGGTGTGCTCTTTGTGCTTCCTGTGGGTGGCGCGGACGTTCCCATTGTTATTTCATTGCTTAATGCAATGACAGGTCTGGCTGTTGCTGCATCGGGCTATGTCCTCGACAACGTGCTGCTCTTGATCGCAGGAACATTGGTGGGTGCATCCGGCACTCTGCTCACCACTCTCATGGCCAAAGCCATGGGCCGTCCGCTGACCTCGACTTTGTTCGGCGCATTTACCGCGAAGTCGGGCGGAGCATCGGGAACAGGCGAAGACCGTCCGGTGCGTTCAGGTTCTGCCAATGACGTTGCCATCATGCTTGGCTTTGCCAATAAGGTGATTTTGGTTCCTGGCTACGGCCTCGCTGTAGCACAAGCCCAAAACACATTGCGTGAACTTGCCGAGATGCTCACCGAGCGAGGCATAGAAGTGGATTACGCGATTCATCCCGTTGCTGGCCGTATGCCCGGACACATGAATGTCTTGTTAGCGGAAGCAAATGTTCCCTATGAGCAACTCAAGGAAATGGACGAAATCAATCCGGAGTTCAGTTCCACTGATGTTGTGCTTGTGGTGGGCGCCAACGATGTCGTGAACCCTGCTGCACGCACCGACAAAACTGCACCTATTTACGGTATGCCAATTCTCAATGTTGATGCAGCCCAGCAGGTAGTGTTCCTCAAGAGATCAATGCGCCCTGGATTTGCGGGCATTGAAAATGAAGTTCTGTTCGATCCCAAGACCACGCTGCTTTTTGGCGATGCAAAAGACTCGCTCACCAAAGTTGTTGCATCGTTAAAGAATATTTAAGAATTACACGGTCCCATAAAGTCGATCACCAGCGTCGCCGAGACCTGGAACAATGTAACCCTTGTCATTAAGTCGTTCATCAAGCCCGGCGGTCACAATCGTGACGTGTGCGGGTGAACTTCCGTAGGCTTCTTCGAGGCGTGCCAAACCTTCAGGGGCTGCGAGTAGGCAAATTGCGGTGACATCTTTTGCGCCTCGATCCAACAGAATGTCTATGGCCGCGATCAGTGTTCCACCCGTTGCCAGCATGGGATCAAGCACAAAAACTTGTCGGTCATGCAAATTGTCGGGGAGTCGATCAGCGTAAATGGAGGCACTGAGAGTTTCTTCATCGCGCACCAATCCAAGGAAGCCGACCTAGGCGGTGGGCATGAGGCGAACCATTCCGTTGAGCATTCCCAGTCCAGCTCGAAGAATCGGCACCACGAGGGGTCGAGGCTCCTTCATTTCACGACCCACGGTGGGTGACACGGGTGTTGTGATGGAAACCTCTTCTACCTCAAGGCTTTCGGTGGCTTCATAGGCCAGGAGAGTGACTAATTCCTCAGCCAAAAGACGAAATGTC
>CAZVLV010000337.1:0-1768 GCA_964628015.1 uncultured Aquiluna sp.
GACTGGCCCGACAGAAGTATTCATTGACGTGACACTTCACAAGTTCAATCGTTCCGCCCATGCCAGGAATATTGGCTCACTCATTGGTCAACTGCTGTACCGAGTCAAGGTTGTGGGTGCACATCACGTTTCCTCTGATGGGATCCGGCATGAAGGCGGGGTCATCGTCATCTGTTCGGGTGTGGGTTCGGCAGGAATGTTGCTGATTAAATCGATCCTTCGGCGACCCTCCCATGTGTTGACCGATCCAGGTATCCCCGAGATCGGTGGTGATTTTCCCTTGAACCCTCCGTATTCGATTGAGGCGCAATTAGCCAGTCTTGAGGTTGTGCTGGGGGGTGGTGTGATCGTGATGGATGCACAGATGCTTGACCCTGGATTCCTAATCATGCAATCACAAGCCAGGGTTGTTCCAGTGTCTCTCTGGGTCAATAAGTCCCATGGCGAAGTTTCAGAGTGGCAAGGAAAGGCTCCTGCTATGCGGTCATCAGTCAACGTGTACTTTGGTCAAGGAAAAGAGTCACTCGAGGCAGGGCTTATTGAGTCCGAACACGGCGGTCTCGTTGGTGCCAGTCGATACATGTCGGAGTGGTGCAGGCAATTACTTCAGGATCATCGGCAGATGGTGCTGCACAGATTAGGTGGAGAGGCAGCACGGTGACAGAGCGCAATCACGATGCATTTGGCGAGGATTCGAGCGACCTTCCCATCGAAGGTGACTTCACTGATGACGATTCGAGTAACGAAGATTTCAATGATGATGAAATCAATGAAGATGAATTTCTGGCGGCAGCCTTAGCGGCCGCTCGGGAAGAATTCGGTGATTTCGATCTCGAATTAGCCGAGTTGGAATCAACGGCGAATCTGCCGGTTGTGGCCATTGTGGGGCGCCCTAATGTGGGCAAGTCAACTTTGGTGAATCGAATTATTGGACGGCGTGAGGCAGTCGTAGAAGATGTACCTGGGGTCACACGTGACCGGGTGAGTTATGAAGCTGAATGGAATGGGCGAAAGTTCCTTGTCGTTGATACCGGTGGCTGGGAACGCAATGTCAAGGGGATCCATTCCCAAATTGCTGGTCAGGCAGAACGCGCCATAAATGAAGCCGATGTTGTTCTGTTTGTTGTGGACGCCACTGTCGGTGCAACGACAACTGATGAAGCGGTTGTTGAAGTTATTCGTAAATCAGGAAAACCGACAATTTTGGTTGCCAACAAAGCCGATGACCACAATGCGGAGCTTGAAGCGACAGCGCTCTGGGGACTTGGAATAGGGGAGCCACACCCAGTATCGGGTCTTCATGGTCGCAGATCTGGAGATTTACTCGATGCTGTCGTTGCCCTATTGCCCGAATTTGGATCAGGACAGGCTAAAGAAGGAACCCCCCGCAGGGTCGCCCTCCTTGGCAAACCAAATGTTGGGAAGTCGTCCCTATTAAATGCTCTGGCGGGGTCTGAGCGAGTTGTTGTCGACGATGTCGCGGGAACCACAGTTGATCCAGTAGATGAATTGGTAGAGATTCGCGACCGCTTATGGTGGTTTGTCGACACTGCCGGTATCCGAAAAAGGGTAAAGGAAGCTTCCGGGCATGAATACTACGCGACTTTGCGCACGCAGGCTGCCCTCGATCGTGCTGAGGTCGCTATTGTTTTGATAGATGCCTCTGAACCATTGAGTGAACAAGATCAAAGAATCATTTCCATGGTGATTGAGTCAGGTCGTGCGCTGGTGATTGCCTTTAACAAATGGGATCTGACGGATGAGGAAC
>CAZVLV010000338.1:0-1760 GCA_964628015.1 uncultured Aquiluna sp.
CATTTCCAACCGGCCGGGTGAGGTGCTCGCTCACCTGAAAGTCCTCAACTAATCCCAACAGGTAAGTTGTGCCACTATGGCAAAGAAGAGAAACCTCGCACCCGTTTCCGTCATTGAAGGGGAAGTCCCCGTAGTCGGAATGCGTGAGCCGTGCCCATGTGGCTCTGGCCGCCGCTACAAGGCCTGTCACGGCAAGGAAGCAGCCAAAGCGGTCGCTGCACCCAATCGCCCCTTTGAAGGGTTTGTGAGTGAGTGCGACATCGTGGCCATGCGAGAGCTCGTGCCATCTGCCACCGCGGAACTCACCCTGCGTAAAGGTGTAGCCGATGGCCGCAAGGTCACCCTCGCGACCGTGCTGCCCATGGCATACCCCGCACTTGTTCGCGCCAATGGCGACATCCTCCTCGGACTGCAGATCAACACGGGCAGCGGCGATGCTTCTCGCGACTTAGCCAATGCATTGCAACGTGCCCTTGAAGCCCCGCACGGTGAACCTGTCGGCATTGATCGGGTGACAACTGATTCGCCATCAGCCCAGGAATTTATTGATCCATCCGTGAAGCTTGATGTTGTTGTCTATGACAACTTTGACTTCTGGGTGGAAAGTGGTGGCGAGGTCACGCAGGATGTTCAAGCATCGCTGGAGCGTGCTAGTGAATACGCCAACCCCACCAAAAAACTGACATCTATTGAAGCCGGTTACTGGACACAAATGGGATCCAAGGAACACCTTCGCTGGATCATGTCCACACCTGAAAATGAATTGCTGAACGCACTTGCCCGGTTACATGCGGCCGATGCAGATTCCATTGGTCCTGACACACGTCTGGTGGGCATGTTCCGTGCCCAAGGGCTAGTTGTTCCCGTGTGGGATTTGCCGTTAGGTCGCGGAGCAGATGCCATTGAAGAACCCGCTGCGGCATTTGGTGTGCGGTTGCAAGAAGCGCTCGCCGAATCAAAGCCGCTGTCAGATGCGGAGCGGCGTGCTAGGTCAGGGCTTACGACTCGTCAGGTGACGTTGCGCGACTCGTAGAGTCGGGCGGAGTGAGTTCGCGACTCGTAGAGTCGGGGGTAATGGGACTGGGACTCGTAGAGTCGGGGTCCTTTTCTACCTGCGTCCTTAAAATTTCCACGGCGGATGACGGCGCAATGATCTCCGTTTCCTTGTAACGTGGTCCTGACCATGGAGCTGGAACAGCATCCAGTGCCTTACAGAGTGCATACGCTGCAAATTCATAGCGCCTTCGGGAGATTGTGAATTGAGTCCAAGCGGTGTCCAGATCAACCTCAATGGGAAAGCCCGCTTCAGCAAGCATCTTGGTGGCTGAGTTGAAATCTTCTCGAGTGATCTTTATTCCTTCGCTTTGACCCTTTTTGATCATGTCTACGGCTGTTCTTGAGAGGCCCCGTGTGGAGTCAGCCGTGGTCGCCATTTCGACCGCGATTGTTCCGGGTCGATATCCCGGCATTCGCATGAGCTTCCTCTCGGACGGACTACTTGAACCAAAATACTTTCCTACAAATGGAATTCGATTGCGCAGACTCTTTCTCACGAAGAAGTGGGAATACAAGGTCTTGAAAGTTTGAGTACCATGAATAACTAGTTCAGACGCTTCAGCGCGGGGGAGCTTCTTTGTGAGAGCTAGTTGCAGTGCCGCTGCATCACAGACACACAGCATTGAAATCAACCAGTGTCGGTATGGAGTAGCGGAACGGATCTGCATGAGTACGGGATAGGTGATGTGGGTTAATTTCACGTT
>CAZVLV010000339.1:0-1725 GCA_964628015.1 uncultured Aquiluna sp.
AGCAAACCAAAGAGAAGAATCGCAGAAGTCCCGAAGAGCGCTAATCGCTTCATGACTTCCTATATCCCTTCGGACACTTGGAATTCTTGCCAGAAATCACCTTGGTTTTTGATCCCTTACTGCAAATCATCTTTGAAGGAGTTGGATTTCGCTTCTTGCTTGATGCTTCGCTGGTAAGTCTCACCCTGACAGTAGGGGCGGAGAATGTGAAGTTATTTGCAGACAAGTACAACCAGCCATTCTTAACAGTTTGGCTCGCAGAGGCCGATATCAGCTCTCCACCGCTCGATGTCACACTGACAGAGGCCCTAATCGACGTTCCAGAGATTCCGTATAGGCACCGTGCGTACTGTGCATTGACTGCAAGGTCATAAGTTCCTCGAAAGACCGACCCGTCAGAACGTAGATGAGGCGCCGCAACTTTATACTCCAGCTCAAGAGTCTCGGGGTTGTATACCGGGGGACCAGCGATGTATTGAGAGGCATTGGTTGAGACCATTCCGACGACCTCACCTGATGGGGTGCATTGTTGAGCGCGAGGGTGTTCCAAAGACTGGTTCATGGCGTTGATCGTCCAAACGGTTGGATCAAACGAGGCCCTATCACCCGCTACATCAAGCCACGTCAAGAACCGCTCCATCTCAGGAGGAGTCTGCCAAAGGTTGCTGTTGTAGCACGATGATTCTGAGCTGCTGCCAGTACAGACTCCTTTGCCCCCAACGATCTGATCGAAGTCCTCTACTACGGAACGCGGAAGATTCTTTCGCTCCTTCATCGTGAAGAATCCTGAAGACTGAATCGCGCGACCTGTGACTGTCACGGCTACAGCCTTTTTGTCATCAGTAGAGATTTTCACCTCGGGTGCAGTCACCCGACCATGAAACCAATTCTGTTTCAAGCTCGAGTACTTCACAGTGAATCCGAAGGTGACATCTCGGGGTATTGCCGAAGCGACTGCGCATGTGTCCGAGTCGTTGAATATGCATCTACCGTCAGGTCCTGTTGTATTTATCTGACGCTTTGACTGGTAATCCGTGGGTTCAATGCTGGGCTCAAGAAGTACGAATGCTCCGTCGACAAGTTGTACTGCAAAAAGAGAGATCGACGTGTTATCAAATTCCCGCATGGGTCCTGAACCCCGATCCCACGGACCGGAACGCGTGATCAATGGGAGATAGAGATCACCAGCTTCGTGAGGTGCACCTGGGATTCGGTAAAGGGTAGGTGAGACACCATCAGGAATACCCAATTCCCGATCACCGCGAAAGTTGTTGTGTATCTCTCTCGTGAAAAGCCCTTGTGAGATGACGTCTAGTCTCTTGCCCTCCTTGTCGCGTGCAAAAAAACTTTCAAGACAATTCGAGGTCACTGTCTGTGTGCAGTTTGGGAGGATTGCTGCAACGGAGAAATACTCCATTTGTGCACAGTCTGTGAGGGAGTCGCAGAGCGAGACAGCCGTGGGCCTTTCTTGTGAATCCACTTTCATCCCGAGAAGAAAAGACGACCTGACATCAAGGCCCGAGGAACGCGGATAGGCAAGATAGCCAATGTGGCCGGAAGAATTAGTGGAATTGAAGCGTCCAGCGCTTATCTCCATCTCGTCCGAAATCTCTGCGCCGGTGGCGTGAATTGGAGAAAGGAGTAGGAGTGACATCAAAATCATGAGGGTGCGCTTCATGATCGATCTCCTCTGCGATATGTGACTAAAGATTTGCCTGCGAGAGG
>CAZVLV010000340.1:0-1713 GCA_964628015.1 uncultured Aquiluna sp.
GTTGACCAACTCGGGTGGAGTCTGGTCAAGAACTTCTCTGGTTACCGCGGTCACGATCGGAATCATCATGATGGCAAGTACCCACCCGGCAATAAAAGGAGAACCAATGAAGTTATCAGAGGTAACAGAGAAGAATGGGATCCAACCGAGATACTGATTGAGCAGTTCGGCCCACTCAACTCCCACGGGTTGGAAAATGTAGAGCGCCCACAGACCAATGATGATGGAGGGAATTGCTGCCATCAGGTCAATGAAGTTTGTCATCCACTTTGCTACCCTGGCAGGGGCCAGAAATACAACGAAAATGGCCAGGAGCAGTGAGATGGGAACCGAGATCACTACGGCGATGAGTGCCAACATGATCGAGCCATAGATCATTCCAAAGATTCCGAATTTGACTTCGTCACTTTCATCCATTGCAAACGTAAATGTCCACTCGGTTGTTGTGAAGAAAGCCAAACCCTGGGACTGGAGAACTGGAATCATCTGGGTGCCCAGGAAAATCGCGATTCCCAGAAGCACGGCCAAGGAGGTAAATGCCGCTACCGTCACCGTGCGAGTGAAGATTCGGTCGCCCCTATGGAAGGCCGTGGGCTTGGGTAATCGACGAGGTTTTTGGTCAAGCCCGGTAGACATGCGTGCAGTTAAGTCGGTAAACGTTGCCAGATGTCTCGAATTAAGCGACCAACTGCCGAACCTTGTATGAACGGGACATGAACGACGGCGAGTGGAGACTCCTGTCCTCCGGAAATTCCGGGTTTCTAATGAAGCCGAGCCCGACGCCCGGGCATGTAATAACTACGCAAAGACACAAGAATTGCCATGGCAACCACCAAAAGCATGATGCTTAATGCCAGGGCACTTTCGCGATCTGACTCCAATGCTGTGTACACCGCCAGTGGCATGGTTTGCGTGGATCCTTCAAGATTGCCCGCGAAGGTAACGGTCGCGCCAAACTCCCCGATAGCTCGAGCCCACGCCAGGACCGTGCCAGCGACGAGTGCTGGTGCGATTGAGGGCAAGGTGATGCTGCGGAGTATGCGCGCCGTGGTTGCGCCATCAACGGCTGCAGCTTCTTCTATGTCACGGTCAACTGACCGAATGGCTCCCTCGACAGTTATCACGAGAAAAGGAAGTGCAACAAATGTGGCAGCGAGAATCACTCCGGCCATGCTGAAGGGGAACTGAAATCCAGTGAGATCGTAAATCCACCCGCCCACTAATCCCCTGCGTCCAAATGCTGATAACAAAGCGACACCACTCACAACAGGAGGAAGTAGAAGTGGAACGATTACGAGTGCACGCCACATGCGAGTAAAAGGAAGCACATCTCGCGCGAGTAGCCACGCCAAAGGCACACCGGTCACAAATGCGAGTCCAGCAGCGGAAACGGATGCAATGAGTGACAAACGTAATGCCTCCAGGGCCGTGGGAGAACTCGCAATAGAGAAAAAGTTTCCCCATGGTGCATCTAGAACGATTGCGAGTAACGGAATGAGTAGAAAGGCAAGTGCGATGCTTCCGGGAACGACCACACTCGGTGGGAGTTGACCTGCGAGCCTATTGCGCGTAATCACCACGGTTTACCGAATCCCCATTTACGCAAGATTGACTGCGCTGACGTTGAGTACCGCACATAGTCAACAAAGGCTTGTGCTGCCTTCTGATTTTTGGAGTAGGTCACTGTGGCAATCGGATACCTTGTGGTGACAT
>CAZVLV010000341.1:0-1707 GCA_964628015.1 uncultured Aquiluna sp.
GGTGGACCGACTCAACGAATCGAAGAGATCGCCCAGTTCAAGACTTTGCTTGCGCAAAATGGCGCGCCAGTCAGACCGATTTTGGACACCGAACTGAACTATGGTCTAGCTGGATTGGGACAAGGTCGACGGGTGATTGATGGAGCAACGGGCGCTGCTTATATTTCGCAGTCCTTTATCCAATCGGTGCAATACGGAGTTGACTCACTGTTCTGGTTCCTGTGGACCCAGGCTGATTACGACAAGTTGGGTATTCAGTTGAATGCGGGAACACCGCAAACAATTCAAGGCTGGAACCAGACCGCAGAGTGGCTCGTGGGTCAACGAATGACCCGCTGCGCCGTTGGCACGGTCGTGCAGGCATGTCAGGTCACCGGACCTAAAGGCAACTACACACTGCTCTGGACTACGGGTGCGGATACGACAGTTGATGTCACCGGTTTGGGGTCCACGGTGCAATACCTCAACGGGACAACTGCTGCGATCGGGAGTTCTAACACGATTGCCCTTGGCATTGCGCCGGTGGCAGTGCGCTCGTAAATTCATTGAGGGTGGTGTGCCAACCACTGCAGGCATCGCATTGATAGGTGCGGATTTCACAACGGTGTGATGGTTTGCCGAATACGGCGGCGCGCGTGCGGGAGTTACTGGCGTGGTGGAGAACCTGGACAGCACTCTTGTGATCCGGCCAACGCCTTTTTCCTGTACGTGAACAAGTCTTTGGTTTAGGTTGTGGGCGCATGATTCCCCCTTGGCGTGTGTTCCTAGGGGATACCTTTATATGGGGGTCTGATATATGGGGGTCTGACAATTGATCCGTCATTGTGTGACTGACTGATTTGTCTAAAGTTTGATTTTCCCTGTGTTCTTGACTCGGCCGTGCCTTTAGCGTGGATGCTGTTGAGGCTGTTTGTTGATGCGCAGTTGCCTCTGGCCCCTGACCTAGGTCCTCGATTCCCGTGAAGTTGTGCGGGAAGTTTTCCGAGGGGATGGGGGGTGATGGGAAGGATGAAACCTTCAACTATAGAGGAAGGTCCAGCCAATTGGCTGGGCCGCCTCACAAGGTTTGCAACAGACAAGCAAACCTGAACACGGGTCGGAGTGATTGCGTCAAGCTTTGCTGTGCGTGAATTGCTTCGGTGGCTGCTCCACGTGATCAGAGATGAAGTGGTGGTGAGTCGGGTGGTGACGGCTTTCGAGTCGGCACCACTTCCAACTGGGCGCAGACTTAATGTTGATGCATCTAGAGTTGATTCGAATGTCATAGCGTGGTCGTTCGATCATTGTGTGGGACGTTCGACTCTAAAGTTGATGCTCACAGATGCGGGTGATCTAAAGTAACATGTAATCAATCCATTGGGAAGCGAGTCATGATTCAAGAGCAGGACAGTGAATTGGAAGGTGAGCCGAATATTCGGTTGAGCCCTCGATACTTCGAGGCTCTGGAGTACGCGGCCAGGTTGCACGCAGGCCAAGCGCAAGCCGGCACCACAGTTCCCTATGTCAGTCATCTTTTGGGGGTGTCCGCCCTTGTGATCGAAGCTCTGGGCGATGAAGACCAAGCGATCGCTGCGTTGCTACACGATGCAGTGGAGGATTGCGGCGGAGCGCCTCGGTTGGTAGAGATCGAAGAAATGTTTGGTCCTCGGGTGGCGCGAATCGTTCTCGCGTGTAGTGATTCTGTTGTTTCCGATCCAGCTGAGAAAG
>CAZVLV010000342.1:0-1679 GCA_964628015.1 uncultured Aquiluna sp.
GCTTGATGAGTTGCTCAAGCGAGGATTATGGTCGAGGTTGTTGAAGGAGTCAGGGGGTCTCGAGAAGGTGGTGGCGCCAGATGAGGAGCAGCTTAGCAAGGGGCTCCGCCGAGCGAGCCACTTGAACTGCCCACGTCAAATCCAGTGGCTTTTGGATTATTTGGCATCGCCCGATTTGAAGGCGTCAGATTCCCAGTTAACCCTCATAGAAATGCTGCATACGTCACTCTGGGGAACGCAATTCAAAGATCGCAATCTCGATGATGCTAAGCGACAATTGATTGAGAACCGTTCCGTCGTGAATGACCTACGATTGGTGCTGGAACATCAGCTGAAGTATTCGATACGCTCTAGTGTGTTGGCTTACACTGACTGTGAGCCCTTGTCGATACATTCCACGTACACACGCGATGAGATTTTAGTCGGGTTAGGGCATTGGAGTTTCAATCGTCGTCCAAGCCAGAGAGAGGGGGTGCTGCACTTGAAGGATCGCAAGTTGGATGTGTTTTTTGTGACTCTTCAGAAATCCGAGGACGAGTACTCACCGACGACAATGTATGAAGATTATTTGATTTCGCATGATTTGTTTCACTGGCAATCTCAAAGTAATACTTCGGAGCAATCTGCGACTGGGCAACGCTATATTCGTCATGCAGAGATGGGTTATACGCCGTTATTGTTTGTCCGGGAAACGAAAACCTTGGCGTCTGGTCTTACAGCGCCTTATACCTTTCTTGGTCCATGCCAATATGAGACTCACGTTGGCAGCCGACCGATGAGCATCACGTGGAGACTAAAGTACTCAGTGCCTGTACACCTGTACCGAGCGATGGCACGGCAGGTGGCAGTTTAATGGAAAACGCAATCGCAAAACGACTGTCCATAGTTTTCCGCGAGGTTCTTGCAGGAGTCAGAAGCCTTTTGATTTTCAGCACCGGTCGTTCGATAGCAGGTCAGTGAGCATCCATAATTGCTTGGAGATCGTGGATCACGTCGGGAATGATTGGCTAGCGACTTTAGATGCTAGGCGTAATGCGTTTTCCACACAAAAAGTGCGGCTTACTTCTGGGGAGGGTCGTCAATTACTACGGCGCATTGACCGAGTTGCGGCTGTCATCGGGGAGCATTCTAGCAATCAATATCGATTTGCTATTCATTTCCGTTACTTGTCCGTGTGAAGTATCGATCCAGGGTTGCTCTTAGTGGTGTCCCTTCACCTGAGCACAATTCCCATGCGAGCAAATAGCCTAGCTTCTGGCGATTGCTGAGCTTCCAGTTGAGCGGAATCGACTGATTTGCGTCTACAAAACTGATCGTTTGCACAATCACGGGTGGTTCATCAATTATTTCATCACTACCTTCGCTTATTGTTGCCTTCGGTAAATTCGCGCGGTGCGGAACGGAGGTCTTGTTGCCAGACGCCTGGAATCTGTCTAGTCTCTGTTCCCAATTTTTGCGGATGTTAGATTTAGAAAGCTTTCGTTTATCAAACTCGGGTACCTCCACCGTGCTTTGCAGCTGAGCCAATCCGCCATTCGATTTCATTCCCAACGGTAATCGTTCGATGCTGTCAGGGACTGAGTCTCCCTTCATCTTTCGTTTCAAGTACAGCGCGGCAAGATCTGTTTCAAGGTTGCCGCGTTCCAGTTGAGATGCAGATCGAACATTCGCCATCGCCT
>CAZVLV010000343.1:0-1676 GCA_964628015.1 uncultured Aquiluna sp.
TCTTTGGGGTCGGTGAAGACATTAACGATTATTGCCAAAGTTGCGGGGAATATCAGTGCGGCGCCGATACCCATGAGTGCTCGCGCACCGATGAGTTGGCCCGATGTTGTAGATAGTGCGGCCAGGATTGAGGTTAGTCCAAAAATGACCAAACCGATTTGCAATGCGCGCCTGCGACCAATGCGGTCACCCACGTGGCCCATTGTGAGAAGGAGTGCGGAGAAAACAAGTGTGTACGCGTCCACAATCCACTGCATTTCAGTTGTGCCGGCATTGAGTTCACGGTTTAACGTGGGTAGCGCCACGTTCACGATTGTGTTGTCGACTACTGCCAGGAAAAGACTCAGGCACAGGATCGAAAGTGCGATCCAGCGACGGCTTCGGCTCAATGTGCTCATGGGACTCCGCTTCTTATAGAACAATGTTCTTTATCTGTGTAACGGTATGCTAGAGCAGTGCCGTCACCAAAGCAAGGGGCCCGTACCCGCACCGCTAGTGTCGAGGTCACCGATTCACTCATCGATGCGGCGCTGGCCCTGCTAGAAGAGTCAGGTTTTGCAGCCCTCACCGTGCGCGCTGTCGCTAGTCGAGCCGATGTCGCTCCCATGGGTGTCTATTCACGTTTCGGTAGCAAGGATGGATTGCTCGAAGCACTTTTTGTGCACGGTTTCGGACAGCTGCACAAAACAATCGATGTTCCGCCCTCCCATAGATCGCTTGAGCGATTGCGCGCGGGCTGCCTCGCCTATCGAGAATTCGCCATTTCCAACCCGCACCTCTATCACCTGATGTTTGAACAAATGAATAATCTTGAGTTGTCCGAAGATGCTCAGGAAGCTGCCAAGGCAACGTTTGCCATGTTGGTGGAACGCGTCCAATCCGCAATGGACGCCAAGTCACTCAATTCGGCCGATGCCACCGAAGTTGCCCAAGAAATCTGGAGCGCCATGCACGGCGCCGTGAGCCTGGAAATCGCCGATGTTCACTTCGCAAATGACCGTGCTAAGAACTTCTCAGCTCTTATGAACACGCTCATGCGTGGACTTGGAGCCAAAGCGTCGGCGTTGTCACAGTAAGTAAGCCCGCACCTCATACACATGTGACCATCTGATTGTGAACACCCTCGGAGGTGAACGGGAATACGCCAGCCACCCTCTAGCCACACGTCATGGCTCCAATGGGGCTCCGTGTCTCACACATCCGCTCTCTGAGAGATGTCGCTTTCCACAGCCCGAATACCTCCCAGTTCAATTTCGTAATGAAATGCAGTACGCTGAATTGAGTTTCGAGACTGTGTGCAGGCGTAAACGGTGGGGTCGCACATAACAAGGATTGACGAATCTATCGGGACGGGGTCAGAAATGGGTGGCATCGAAAAGAAGGCTGCGTCAGAAGGTGATCACGCAGAAAAAGCAGAGTCAACAAGTGATCCCGATGCACCAATTCCCCCTGGAACCAAGGTCACCAGAGGTCACCCGCGCACCAAGAATTTGCAGGTTCGCTTTGCCGATTCCGAGTTTGACCTACTCACCGAGTATGCATACCGCCAAGGTCTACCCGTGTCCACGGTCGTCAGGCTCCTTGTGCTCCAAGAGATCTCGCCAGATGTGAACCCCAAGTTGGGATTGCGGGCTTAAATAAATTAGGGCGAGAACCCTGATTTCGCGGTGGGCGTA
>CAZVLV010000344.1:0-1662 GCA_964628015.1 uncultured Aquiluna sp.
TCAACTGACACCTGAATGAAGCACCACCCGAACAATCTCACTCGGGGGGGTGACTACTACAGGCAAAGGAAAACCATGTCCATCGCTGATTTTGCTCGCTACCCATTAACTTTCGGTCCGAGCCCTATTCATCCGCTCCCTCGCCTCACCGAGTATCTGGGCGGAGCCACCATCTGGGCAAAGCGTGAAGATGTCAACAGTGGCCTCGCTTATGGTGGAAATAAGACACGCAAACTCGAATACATCATTCCTGACGCACTCGCACAAGGCGCTGACACGCTGGTCTCTATCGGTGGCTATCAGTCCAATCACACGCGACAAGTTGCTGCGGTCGCCGCCAAGTTAGGGATGAAAGCAGTTCTCGTGCAGGAGAAGTGGGTTGATTGGCCTGACAGCGTGAATGATCGAGTCGGAAATATCCTACTTTCTCGAATAATGGGCGCAGAGGTTCGACTCGACCCTGCAGGTTTTGATATCGGTATTCGTGACAGTTGGAACAAGGCCTTAGAAGATGTTCGTGCTCGCGGGGGTAAGCCGTATGGAATCCCTGCGGGTGCTTCGGAACATAAATTTGGTGGACTCGGTTTTGCCAATTGGGCCTATGAAGTGGAGGCACAAGAGAAAGAGCTGGGCATCTTCTTCGACACGATCATTGTGTGCACGGTCACGGGGAGCACGCATGCAGGAATGATTGCTGGTTTCGCAGGGCAGGATCGTCCGCGAAAGGTGATTGGAATTGATGCGTCTGCAACACTGGATAAAACACGAGAGCAGGTTGCGCGAATCGCACGAAATACCGCAGCACTCATTGGTCTTGATAGAGATCTTCGTGCTGATGAAATAACTGTTTTAGAGGGATGGGCTGGTGACCTTTATGGGATACCGGTGCAATCAACACTCGATGCAATTCGATTGAGTGGAAGCCTTGAAGGCATGATTATTGATCCCGTTTATGAAGGTAAGTCAATGGCAGGGTTAATCGACCTTGTTCGAAATGGTGTGATTCCGCCGGAATCGAATGTCCTTTATGCTCACCTTGGCGGTCAACCAGCGATAAATGCTTACAGCGCTTTGTTCTCCCAATGAGATCATCAGGACTAGGTAAGTGAGGTGAATTCATTGAGTCACGTGAATGTGAACAACGCGCAATCACTAGATGACATTGCACAACGAGTGTTGTGGCTATCAACTCGAATAGTGGACTCAGCAAATCGTGATCGACAAACAGGCGATGGCATAAAGGTTGGCGGACATCAAGCTTCTAGTGCCAGCATGGTTTCCATCATGACCGCTCTGTGGTTCTCTTTCCTTAATGCAGAAGACAAAGTCAGTGTTAAGCCCCATGCCTCGCCCGTTTTCCACGCAATTGAGTATCTCTTAGGAGAACTTGATCTGTCATATCTCACAACGTTGCGTGCTTTTGGTGGTTTGCAGTCCTATCCGTCTCGCACCAAAGATCCTGACCGCGTGGATTTCTCGACAGGGTCAGTGGGTCTTGGACCTGCTGCGCCACTGTTCGCGGCAGTTGCTCGGCGGTATGTCGATGCTCATTTTGGTCCACGACCCGCTACACGATTCATTGCTCTGATGGGCGATGCCGAACTGGATGAAGGAAATATTTGGGAGGCAATTTCTGATCCTGCAACCGCGGGTCTAGGTAAC
>CAZVLV010000345.1:0-1643 GCA_964628015.1 uncultured Aquiluna sp.
GCCCCACGGTGGCATCCAGACCCAGTTAATTCGAAAATCAGACACAACGGAATCCAATGCGCTACGCGTTTGATCTTCAATAACGTCAGTGAGAGGGCACGCGGCGGACGTGAGGGTCATGTCCACTGTGGCCGAGTTATTGTCGTCGACAGTTACGCCGTAAACCAATCCAAGATCAACAACGTTGATGCCGAGCTCAGGGTCAATGACATCTTTCATTGCTTCAAGTACATCTTCGTCTGTAGCAGCCATGGTTACTCCTTGTGACTAGTTGACTCAGGACTTGGTGTCAATCCTGATTTGATCTGAGCATCGGCAAGTGCCATCCAGGATATGAGTGCGCATTTGATCCGAGCAGGGTATTTCGACACCCCCGCAAAAGCGACAGCGTCTTCGAGGATTTCTTCATCAGGCTCGATCGCACCTTTTGATTGCATTAATTCCATAAATGCAACCTGAATCTTGGCAGCCTCTTCCTGTGATTTTCCGGTGAGTAACTCACTCATCACACTAGAACTTGCTTGGGAAATGGAACAACCTTGTCCCTGGTACGCAATCTGCAATTTCCCTTGGGGATCTTCCGCCACCCACACGGTCACTTCATCGCCGCAAGTCGGATTGACCTGATGGCTCTCGGCGAGAGGGTTCTCGATACTGGCAACACCCCGTGGATGCTTGTAGTGATCGAGAATGATTTCTTGATACAGGTCTTCACTCACAGTGCCACCTCTGGAACCACACCAAAAAACTCCTGTGCCTTGACGATGGAATCCACCGCAGCATCAATGTCGGCAAGATCGTTGTACAGATATGGCGAAATTCGTGTCGTTGCAGGAACGTCAAACCTTCTGCATACAGGCCAGGCACAGTGATGTCCAACGCGAACAGCAACACCGTGGGAATCCATGATGTGTCCAACGTCATGGGGATGAATGCCATCGACGGTGAAAGAAACCGCAGAGCCGCGATTCACTACATCTTCAGGGCCAATTATGTGAACACCTGGGAGGGCCTTTAACTTATCGAGGAGATACTGCGTAAGTTCCTTCTCATGACGTTCAATGTTCTCCATGCCGATTGACTCGAGATACTCCACGGCAGTTGCTAAGCCCACAGCTTGAGCAACCATTGGCACACCTGCTTCAAAACGGGCAGGCGCTGCAGCATACGTGCTGTGATCCATAGTAACCGTTTCGATCATGGAGCCGCCTGTAAGAAATGGGGGCATGGAGTTGAGTAAGTCAGATTTCCCCCACAGGATTCCTATTCCTGTCGGGCCGAGCATTTTATGTCCACTCCATGCGGCGAAGTCCGCACCACTCGCGTGAACATTAATGGGCATGTGCGGCACGGATTGACACATATCAACTAATCCCAAAGCCCCATGCGCGTGGGCTCTCGCCATAATTTCTGCTATGGGATTAATTGTCCCCAGAATATTTGATTGATGAACAATCGAAACAAACTTTGTATTGCTATCGATGGGATCGCTTTCCATGTCCAACCGACCATCAGGCGTGATCCCAAACCATCTCAGCTCTGCACCAGTTTTAGCGCATAGTTCCTGCCATGGAATCAAATTGGCGTGATGCTCCATTTCGGTGACCACGATATTGTCACCGGGTCTCACCACAAAACGGGAA
>CAZVLV010000346.1:0-1639 GCA_964628015.1 uncultured Aquiluna sp.
GCGAACCTGTAGGCGTTGTTGGTGCGGTCCGTCCACCACAAAGCGATAGCAAGAATGAGCACGGCCAGGGGCACTAGCAGAGAAATGTCGGTCAGCCACACAAGTGACGTACTTGCGAAATCACTGAGACTCATTTCTCTGGTTGCATTAAATGTCTCCCACCAACTGAGGCCGGGGAAGATAAACATCCCGATACCAATGAAGCCGAGGAAAACCGCGACAGCGGCTACAGCCGAATACACGTATACGCGAAAACGTTGCTGATGAAAAAGGGCAGTGGCAACGAAAAGAGTGGCCACCAAAATGGAGCCAGCGGGGTTGACCTGTGCCGACCACCCCACAATCGCTCCAGCCAGAATCACCAAACCGATGTGTCGAGTTGCGACCAACGCAATCACGGCACACGTTGCGGCAAGAATGAAGCCCGTCAAGTACGGGTTACCCAGGTAGCTCAGAATCACCGAGCTTGTTGCCGCAGCGGTGGTGAGGTAGGCGCGAGTCAGTGTTGTTGTGTTGGGTGCAAACCTTCGAAGGATTGAATAAATGCTGGCAACGATCACCGCAATCAAAGCGAATCGATAGATTGCGTAACCAATATCAGGCGTGGTGAGTGAGGTCAACACCATGACAGGGGCGATGTAACCGAGCCGAGTCCAGTAGTAGGAATCAAATGGGGCCCGGTCAGTAATTTGATCACCGAAGAGGGCAAGCGAGGTATAGAAACTTGAGTCCGGCGTGTCGAGACCAGTCCACATGCGTGCCGCGAAGAAAACAAAAATGCTGATACCGGCAATCACGCCGAGATCGCGTTTGTTCATGGCCGAATCGGTTCCTCACCAGGCTTGTAGCGAGGCTGGTCGTAGAACGCAGCTAACTCTGGCAGCACCGGACCACCGTCAAGGACATTCTGATTTGCTGGCCCCACATCAATGCCCTGGAAATCCGCATCTCCTGGATTTCCAGCAACTGGGAAACCATTGTTCTCCCAATCTCGCAGGTTCTGCACCTGATCCACTGCAACTCTTGTGAAAGCAAAAACAATGAGAATTGCATAAATACTGGCGAGAATCCTCTGTTCTTTACGCGGTGTGGCTTTAAGTGCCTGACCAATTCCCCAGACAACGGCGACCGTCATGATCGCTTGCGAGGCAATGAATTGGCGGGGGAGAATCCAGTAACTCTGAACAAGACTTAACACTGCAAAGAGGACAGCGATGCCTCCCATTACTAGGAATAACAGGATCGGCCCACGGGCATTGGTTCGACCAAGTCGGATCGTGACAAGAAACAAAATCAGTAGGGCAATGGCGGCGATGTAATGCGGGAGAGTGAGGGAATCAAATAATGGCCGCAGGATCAACCACGGATCACGCTGAAAGTTGGGGCTGCCGCGCAACCAGGTGAGCGCCCCAATAGTCACTCCGAGTGCCACGCTCGTGATCTGCACAGGCAGGTTTATGAACTTTCTGAGTTCGGTGAAATTCCACGGCAAGCGCGCAATCACAAAACAGGTGAGAGCAATGACCGGCAGGTACACAAGGTAGTAGGGCATCATCAATGCCCCCCACACCATGGTGGACCAGATGAAGACCTTCATGGGAGTGGTGGCGCGCTGTTCCGTTGTGCTGGAGAAGTACGC
>CAZVLV010000347.1:0-1631 GCA_964628015.1 uncultured Aquiluna sp.
CACAAGGTAGTAGGGCATCATCAATGCCCCCCACACCATGGTGGACCAGATGAATATCTTCATGGGAGAGGTGGCGCGCTCCTCAGGTGTGCTGGAGAAGTACGCGAGCGCAGCCATGCTGGAGGCAACCAATGGCATGTAAGGGCGAGCCTCGCCAGTGAAGTACATCAGATTCGGTTGCGCAGCGAGAATCAGGAAAGCCGCTCCAATTGCTACCGCACCGAGATTCTTTCGTCGCAAAAAGAGAGCAACGGAGAAAAGAAGGAGCGCACCACTGATTAAGCTGGGTAGGCGTAAAGCAAAAAGGTTCGCACCGAACGCCTGAAGCAGGCCGTAATCGAGCATGATGTAAAACCCGGTTTGACCGTGATTGATATTGGTGGTGCTGCTTTGCACTGCAGCCCACGCGTCTGCCCACGTGGCGAAACCACCGAAAACAAAATGTAGGTATTCATCTAGCCACAATGGTCGACCCCACGAGGAATACAGGGCGAGAATCGCAATCCCAAGGACAGTCAGGGCAACTTTGGATCTTGTTGTCATGAGCGAGTGATGCGCCCGGAGTCAGAGCGAGCAGCATTGGTGCTCGCATACAACACCAGGGCACTGGTGAGAGCCACGAATGCAATCAACACGACACCTGCTGCACCGAAAGCCACGGTGGTGGTCCAACCAGGAGTCGAGGTGTCAGTGAACAATCGCAATGCAACAACCGTGAGAATCATGATCACGGCAAGAACACTCGCAGCTGCAGTGAGCACGGCAGCGCGAACCGCGATCTTGAGTGAGAATGGCAGCGCGAACATGAGCCCGTAACCAATGAGAGCTGAGAAGTTCATGCGGGACTTGCCCTCACGTCTGGCATCCCGATCACACGGAATATCAACAACTCGACCGGTGATGCTGGCAAGGGTTCCACTGAAAGTGAGATTCCAAATATTGGATTGAATTTCGTCGTGCCACCAACTGCCCCGAGCAGCCGCGAAATTCCCACTGGTGATTTTCAGTCCGGTCAGAGTGCGAAAGAGTGCCCGGTAGGTGAAATAACCAAGACTGAAAGATTGATGCACATCCCGTTTACCGCGCTTTGCCCTTGCAAGGTCAACTGACCTCGTCAATACGGGGTGCACCAATCGAGGAATGTCCTGTGGCCGATCTTCGCCGTCTGCATCCATGGTGACGATTGCATCAAACTCTGGAAGCTCCTCGCGAATACTGCGAAGGGCTGCTGTTAATCCGCGCTGATGACCGAGTCGTTCGGTGGGCGTGAACACTCGAACGCGTGAATCGCTCGCCGCCAGATTATTCAGAGCGGAATCTGCACCTTGGGAGTCATCTGCCACGAGAAAGCGGAGTTCGGTGCGTGCGAGTTCAGGGTGCTTCGCGAACACTTCAGTTGTTTCGGCAACAAGTGCGGTGATAGTCCTGCCTTCATTCAGGCTTGGCCACACAACCAATACTCGACCCACGACACGTGACTTTACTGTACGAGCGGACTGCTACTGAGCCCATTCGGGTTTATAGCGCTGTAAGAGCACATCTATGGTTTCTAAGCCGGTGACATCGTTATTCCCTGAGATCAAGATGAGCTTCTTCGCTTTCTTTAATTTTTCCTAGTGCATAAATTAAAG
>CAZVLV010000348.1:0-1629 GCA_964628015.1 uncultured Aquiluna sp.
TTTTTGGCCACACATTCACAGATACATGCCAAGCAAAACGTCTGACGACAGCATGGTGTCAATGTGGGTGTATGCGGCGCATCATAACAAATTGGACACAATTCAGATTCCATGCCACTCACACGCGCCTCGAGTGCCGCCAGTTTCTCCTTCAAGCCCGCCACCTTGGCCTCTGCGCGAGCGATACCGTCCGCCTTTGCTGCGGGCGACGAGTAATCCATCGTGTGTTTGAATGCCAGCAGTTTCTCTGCCTGATCAATATCATGTCGCAGACCCGCTGTCACTGCGGTCACAATAGACTCTTTAGATGATGCCTCGAGGCCGAGTGCTGTGAGTGCCCCCGCCACATCACCCGCGTGCAGCGCCTCCAGCGCAGCCGGTGTCACAAAATTCTGTAGAATTCCAAGCGATGCCGGTGCCTTACACACCACGGTCTCGTGAACCACCATTGGCTGTTTAAGACTTTCTTCTATCCATGCCTCGGAATTGCGCAGCACTGGGCGCACCAGCAGCGGATCATACCCATCTGCTACCATTGTATGGACGAAGCCCGTGGTCGATCCGGTGATGCCTGCAATTGCACCACCGCCCAGACGCGCCTGTAAGTCTGGTGGTAGCCCGCTGACACGGTAACTCCACATTCCGCGCGAGAATATCATATTCAGATGAGACCCCGTAATAAACCAAAAGAAGCGTGCGGAGATTTCAGTCTCACGAATCGGCAGCGTGATCGAATCGGCTTCATCAACAAACACGCGTGACCAGACAATCTTAGAGGCCCATCCCCCATGAAAGAGCAGCGCGCCGAAGAACCGCTTGACCATCGTGGTGCTGACCACCACCACATCCGCCGAGAAGATATCATGATAGAATCGCGGCTTCTCATAGTCCAAATCGGCCACACGACGCACAACCACTGCCCGCAGCCCTGTCTGATCATGGATGTAGGACTCCCATTGGGGCACCACTGTATGCGGTGTGATCACAAGTGCCGTGCGCGCCTGAATTACACCGTTGTCACTACGCAGAGCTTTCATAAACGCTGCTCCGCCGCTGATATCCAATAGCTCCTGTGTTAGTTCCTGCACAGGTGGCAACGTCTTGAGTTTGTAGCGCAGAATCCGCGCAGCACCCGATTCGACTACCGACATCTCAGACCTGACAGAAGGCGCAGGATCGGCAAGCAGCGACAATGCCACGATACTTTTACCGGCACCAACACGATCAGCAATGACTCCATAGGGTGTTAGTAATTGTGGTTGATCCACTGAGAGAGTAGTAATGTTCGAGTTGGCCTCAAGGGCTCGTGCAGCAGCGAGCATGGTGCGCTGATGGGGGCGGAGCGTGATTTTGATGTGTGCCGGCTGAGGGGCCTGTGGAGAAGCCGCTGTTAGTTGCTGTTGATCGACTGCATCTAACATCCTGCGCACATCTGTTGCCCAGTTCATTGAGCGTTGATTTATATGTCCCTAGGAGTCGCGGTGTTTAACCCGTTACTGAGGGACGCCGCGGTGTGTCTAAAGCCGTAATATCTGGATGATGAGTAGTATCCGATGTCCGGTGTTCGTCCCTTTGTGTCTGTTCTGACACCAACCTACAATCGCCGCAAATTCATTCCGATTGCAATTG
>CAZVLV010000349.1:0-1612 GCA_964628015.1 uncultured Aquiluna sp.
GGGGTTACCCGGTTAGTGTGCACTTTGCCGGAGCAGCATCACCAGAAGAAGAAGCGAAGTTAATCGCGCAAGCCGAGTATGCCGGTCTTCGCGATTTCGAGATCACCGGTTTTCTCACCGATCAACAGTTTCGGGATTACCTGCTGGCAACAGATATCGGGGTTCAGTTGCGCATCAGTTCCCTTCTCGGAGTCAGTGGGCCACTAGGTGACCTTGCCGGTTACGGCGTGACATCTGTTGCCAGCAGTGGGTTGGTGCGCGATGTCGATGCCCCCGAGTTTGTGTTCCCCGTTCCCGAATATGTCAGTCCTGTCATGGTGGCGCAGCAGATTGAGCACTGTATTGCGCAGGTGATTCCTGACAGTGACCGAGATCGCATGCGCGTTGACTACTTGCAGAGTCATTCACCCGCCCTCTATGCACAAGAATTTCTTCGGGTATTGCAGGGGGTGAGCCAGTCGTGAGAGTGGGAATCGACCTCGAGCAATTCGCTAGCGACCCTTATGGCTCAGGTATTCAACGGGTACTGCAATACCTTGCCCGTGAATGGCCGGTAGGTGAAATAGAAGCGGACTTCATTTTCCCTGATCGAGGGCTGTACGCGCTCCTCACTCCTTCGCAGGCCTTCACCATCCTTTCGATTCCATTCCAGGAATTGCCAGCAGATGTTGATCTACGTCAGTTAGTCAAGGACGCCATCAGTGATGCAGAAGCACCGCGTGTGCGTGAGGCTGATCTTTTGTCCATGTACACCGCGTGGCTTTTACCGGAAGTCAGTTACTCACCCGTTGTGCTCCAACGATTCCGAATCTTCAATGCGAGCATGATCACGGTCATGATTGGGTTCGATGCTCTACCCATGACCGAACCACGCAATTACCGATTCCCCCCGGACATGGCCCCGTATGTCAGTGACTATTTCCGACAATTGGCCTGCGCTGACCGAGTGGTGTGCATCTCGGAGCATGCCCGTGAAGAAATGTGGTCAGCCCTGCGCCGCCCCATGAACCTCATCACCGAAGTTGCCCACCCAGGCGGCGACCACCTTGAAGTGAGCGCACCTGCATCAGCTGATGATCGAGTCACCTTTGTGCGCCTCGGCACATTGGAAGCACGAAAGATGCCCGTGGAGATTTTGCAGGCATTTATGGAAGCCGACCTAGACAACTCTGAATTGATATTCATCGGCGGGCCGAATTCATCCGATGAATCAATAAATTCGGCCGTGAAAGCAGCCATTGACAGTGGTGCCCCGGTGAAATGGATTCAGGGTGCAAGCGATCAGGAAGTGCGTGACCACATTGCCGCTGCAGATGTGTTTCTCGCAATTGGCACAGAGGGCTACGGAATTCCAGTTCTTGAGGCGATTGCATTGGGCACCCCCGTGCTGTACTCCGGTATCCAACCTGCATCCGAAATCATGCGGACTGCAGGCGCGGTGGAACTACCAGGCCACACCCACGAGCAACTGGTGGAAATGTTCCGCGAGTACTCACGTGCCGAAAAAGTGGCGGAACTGTGGAGTGTGATCAACGTAACAGCTATCCCGCAGTGGATAACATTCGTTGACGTTGTTGCAAGGGCATGCTAAAGCTAGTTAGGTCAGGCGCTT
>CAZVLV010000350.1:0-1612 GCA_964628015.1 uncultured Aquiluna sp.
GAACCGTGTAACCGCTCACCGGCCAACCGCGAGCCGCCAACGCTCTGAGATATGCAGAGTAATTAGTGAGGAACGCATTGCTCGAACGAGTACCCGTGCTGGATGCCAAAACTTGAGATCCACTCCCACACGCGCGAACCGTATCCCACACTTTCTTAGTGAGGTCAGCAAGTTGATCCATGCTGCCTGTCCAGAATGTTGTCAGGTTGCCTTCATTCCACACTTCGAAAGATGTAATCGGAGTTCGATAACGAGCACATATCTGACCAATGAACTTGGCGGCATCGTCAAGGTTTGTCGGGGGCACGGCACCACTTTGACCACCATTGGCCCACGCAGGAGTGTCACCTAGTACATAAGACACCTTTGCACCTAGCCGTGAGGCCATGGCCATTGTTTGGTCGAGCTTCTCCCATTGAATGGGACCTGTGGCAGAAGGCTGCATTTGCCGCCAAGAGACTCCCGCATCCCACAGGCGCAGGTACCCCGTCTGCACGCCTGGGGAACCCCAGTCCACGGGGGCAGCAACACCGAAAAGATCACGACCAATAACGCCTGATGTGGGAGCTGCCGAGTAATCAGTAAATGGAAGTTTCACGACCGGGCTTGCGGCGCTAGCACCTTCAGCACCAGTGATTTGGCTCGGAACAACCGTGGGGTCGGGGATTCGAATAACGTTATTCGCCTTGGCGGAATCCGCGACTACATACTCGAGGAGATAACTTTTGCATTTGGGGATGAGTTCTGCATAAAACTCGAGGTCCGCGGGATTCAAGGAAAGTCCCCACGCGGTCACATTCATCACTCGCGAAGCTTGCGAGGAACACAAGTTCACCAAATCTGTTCTGGCTTGATCAATTGATTGAATAAACTCTTTGGAATACGAGCAGACAGAAACAAGCATGGGGTGCGTTGTCAGTGCCGCCAGAGTCCAGAGCCCTCGGTTGCAGTAGTTTTTATACAGAATAGCCAATACATCATTTCCCGATAGCTTAGAAATCTCATTGAACTTCTTTAATTCCGCCGCTGACACCACTTGTTGTGTTGCCGACAATCCCGTCACAGCCTTGGCACGCAACTGAGGCCCAGCCGGGCCAGGCCGTTCCACCTGGGTCGCCCATGCCAATCTCTGCTGCGGGGTCCATTGCGACGCACCTTGTCCCCAGGCATCTGCGTAAGTCAGCATGGGAACGAATGCAACATTCTTAGCCTTCGTTTCTTTCTTTGTTCCCTGATCAACCCACCACACGCCGCCCCGCAAAACACACTTGCGCCCCACCTTCGGCTTAACGTGCGCGGAGTCAATCAACATCCGCTGGCGCAAATTGCAGCCCCGCTTGTCTTTACTGTTAGCAACCGATGATGGAATGAAAGATGACTTCCCTCTATTCCCTGCCTTAAGAGGAACAACGGCAGGAATACGCTGAACAAACTCAGCAATAGTCCCCGTAATCACAGCCTTCGGTGCCGAAGGGCGAACTGTCTCCTCTGCAGACGCAGGAACACCTGAACCAATAAACCCTGCTATCAGGGCGGGAACCAACAGGGCTGTCAGAGTGCGCTTCATAGGGCTATCGTGTCATGCCTTTCGATGAGAAGCCCAAAGTCGCCC
>CAZVLV010000351.1:0-1592 GCA_964628015.1 uncultured Aquiluna sp.
GATTGAACTATCAGGCCACTCCCACGAGCAACTGGTGGAGATGTTCCGCGACTACTCACGCGCCGAAAAAGTGGCGGAGTTGTGTGGTGAGATCAACGTAGCAGCTATCCCGCAGTGGAAAACATTCGTTGACGTTGTCGCAAGGGCATGTAAAAGCTAGTTAGGTCAGGCGCTTGAACCCAGCCTGAGCGGTCCCATACGGCAATGCAGCAGTTAATTGGGTGTCATCCATGGCTGCGAGTTCGGCAAAGACAACTCCAAGTGCAGTGAAGTACTGCTCAAGGATGGAATCCGTGTGCGCAATGGATACATACAGCGAGTTACCTGACAGGTAACCCTGATCCAACATTCGTGAAGTGATGTATGTCTTGACCGCAAGAGGGTCAAGTCCGACAACGGTGAAGTTAGCAAGTGCGGGAAGACCACCGGTTGTTACCGTCAAGCCAACAGAGGCGCCGAGCTGCTCCCACATTTTTTGTACTTTGGTACCGATTTCATGTACTCGTGCGGGAGCGTCTTGTTTCGCCATGACATCGAGGGTGGCAAGTGCAGCGGTTGGTCCGATTCGTTCTGTCCAGAAAGTACTGGAAATGAAACTGGTTTGAGCTGCTTGCATTACCGCGGCACGCCCAATAACTGCAGTGATTGCATATCCATTACCCAAAGTTTTACCGAATGTTGCAATGTCGGGCTCAACGCCGTAGTGAAGGTGCAAGCCACCTATTTCACGACGGAAACCACTTGTGCACTCATCGAATATAAGCACTGCGTTGTATTTGTCAGCAAGGGCGCGAACACCTTCGAGGAATCCGGGTGCGGGCGGATCACTTCGCTGCACCTCCATGTAGATCACACCAATATCGGGATCGGACTCCATGATGTTGGTGATCTGGTCAAGGTCGTTGAATTGGAAGGGAATGGAAGTTCCGGTGAGCGCTTTGGGAACTCCATTGGGTTCAAGACCAGGAAGCAGATGGCCGGTCAGGGAATCGTCATCGCTGAGGTTCGCCGCGAGGTACCAGTCATGCCAGCCGTGATAACCGCAGAAGGCGACCTTGTCTTTTCCACTAGCCGCGCGACCAATGCGCACGGCAATAGCGCATGCTTCCCCACCGCTGCGCGCATAACGCACCATGTCTGCCCACGGGTGAAGTTCAATAAGTTTCTCGGCGAGATAAACCTCTTCGGGGGCATTCAATGTTGCCAGGTTGCCTTTGGTCACCGTTTCGTGAACGGCTGCGTCAACTTCTGGTCGGGAGTAACCAAGAATGTTGGTGCCCACTCCCATGAGCCCTAAGTCTTTGAACTCGCGTCCGTCGAGATCCCACACACTGCACCCTTCGGTGCGGGAGAAATACGCCGGCCAACCTTCCGGCAAATACATCTCGGCTCGCTTGCTTAACAACATGGAACCACCGGGGATCAACTTCTTGGCTTTTTGCCAGAGTTGAGTGCCCGTCTGTGGATCCGATTGCGTCACTGGATGAGTGTATTGCGGAGTTCGAGAAAGTTTCAGTCTTGATCATCAGTCCTGATCGTTAGTCCTAATCTTCAGTCCTCATCGATCGCCCGGCTGTCAACGAAGTCGGTGG
>CAZVLV010000352.1:0-1546 GCA_964628015.1 uncultured Aquiluna sp.
CCAAATACTCTTGGTCTTCATCCAGCATGTACTCGTACCACTGCACCGCGATGCCTTCGGAGGCGTTGTTGTGAACACACACCCGCAACTTGTTTGCGAGCACGGACGCTTGCCGATCCACGCCAGAAGCTTCTGGGGATGCTGGCGAGGAGGGAGCTGCGGTCTCGTCACTCGAGCACGCAGACGTGCTCAACAACACGATGGCCAGGGAGGCAATCCCTACCGAGCGCCAGTCAAGGCGAGAACGTCGCCCGTCACTGAGCAACATCTTCATGTCTCGCTTCCTCCCACTACTGAGCATCGGAAACCCGAATGTCGATGGGGTAGACCTGAATCTGCTCGTATTGCACCAACTCATCCGTCGTCGTCACGCGAGCTTCAATGAAGCGACCTTCGGTGATTTCACTGGGCCAGGTAGATGCAACCGCTTCGCTCGATGTGAGACCCGTCGACGGTGATGCTCCGATTTTAACGTCAAAGTTCGCCAGGCCTATATTCTCGATACGGATTCCCTGACCCTCGAGGTCGACAAGCGCGATCTCGGAACCAAACATTGCGTAAGAGACTGCGCAGTCAAAAGCACTCGGTCCCAGGGTCTTCTTGAGTTCATAGGACTTCAGATATTCACTCTTGCCGTTTTGCATGTAGGAATCCCATTCCAGGACAATCGGAGCCGACGAGGAGTTCGTCACGCAAACACGCATCTTGTTTGCCAGCCAGGACGCCTGACGGTCGGTCTCAGTTTCAACTGTCGGCCCCACATCGTTGGTTGCGTCGCTTCCGCACGCAGTCACTCCGAAAAGAGCCATGCAAAGAAAGGTGATTCCCACTAAGCCGAACCCGTGTTGAGAGCCAGTACGAACCCCATACCGATTCCTCATTGTTCATGCACCACCCTTAGTTGACTTCGAAGACCTGGATATCGATCGGATACACGTTGATCTGGTCGTATTGCACGAGCTCATCACCCGGCGTTGTGACGCGAGCTTCAATCGAGCGGCCATCCACATTCTCGCTGTCCCAGGTGAACGTCACAGGTTGGCTGGGTGTGAGCAAGAAACTCTTGGGCGCATCGTCAAAGCGGACAGTAAACTTGACACCGTCATTGAGGATCACGGTTTGCTGCCCTTCAATGTTGAGTTCCGCCTTCTCGTCGAAGGGGCCCCAGGAAACTGCGCAGTCGAAGGCATTTTGACCGAGTGACCTCTCTAGGGCGCCGCTCTTGAGATGTTCCCCCTTGCTATCTCGCATGTACCCGGCCCATTGCAGTGCAATAGGCGTGGCAGCCCTGTTCTGAACACACACGCGCATTGGGTTGGCGAACAACGAGGCCTGACGGTCAACTTCCGATGCATTCGGCGTCGCTGGTGGGGAGGCCGACTCTGCGGCATCACCCGAACACGCCGTCACAGCGAGCAACGCAGCAGACACAAGGGCTAGCCGCCCAACGCGGAACGCGTTCATCACCTGGACCATCCCATCACTTGGAAGACCGAATACAGATCCTCAGTGTGTGCCAACGGAGCGGTGGTTCCCACAGCCGCAG
>CAZVLV010000353.1:0-1530 GCA_964628015.1 uncultured Aquiluna sp.
GAGTTACGTCCACGCCGTTAGGCATATCGAAATCACGGCCAATCCGAGCGCCCACCGAGGTCGCGGAATCGTGGTAGGCGGGAAGGCAGTGCATGAACTTCGCGTTGTTCCCTGCATACGCCATGAGTTGGTTGTTGACTTGATAATCCCGAAGTAGGTCAATGCGTTGAGCCCATTCATTCTCGGGCTCGCCCATGGACACCCATACATCGGTGTGCACAAACTCAACGCCGGTGACACCTTGCTCGATATCTGTTGTGAGCAAAATTCTTGCACCCGTTGACTGAGCAATGCTTTCGGCGGAAGTCACAATGTCAGGTGCAGGCCAGAGCGACTCAGGGGCGACCAAGCGAACATCTGCACCCATCAGGGCACCCATGGTGAGAAGCGAATTGGCCATGTTGAAGCGAGCATCTCCCACAAAGCAGTAACTCAATTGATCAGGATTACGTGCGTGTTCCTGCATGGTGAGAAAATCGGCCAGCATCTGTGTCGGATGCCACTGATTGGTGAGCCCGTTATAGACGGGTATGCGAGAGTAGTGGGCTAATTCTTCTACGACACTTTGCTCTGAGCCTCGGTACTCGATGGCATCAAAAAGTCTTTCAAGAACTCGAGCCGTATCAGCGGGTGATTCTTTGTGACCGATCTGGCTGGAGGAAGCATCAAGGAAAGTGGTGGACCCGCCCTGTTCCGTCATGGCAATACTGAAGGCAATGCGGGTACGCGTAGATGTCTTCTCGAAAACAGCTGCAAGATTCTTGCCAGGGAGCAATTGAGGCTCTACCTTGTCGGTCCTCGCACGTTTCAATTGCGAGGCGAGGTGAAGGAGCGCCGTTAACTCACCAGGTGTGAAGTCACTTTCCTTGAGGAAATCTCGTCCGGTGAGGTGTAGCCCGCGAACCGATTCTCTCGACAGCGGTTCGCGTTGCGCCTGGTGAACTGACTCCATGGACGGAGTCTATTGTGACGATTACCCGGCAAATCCGAGTGAACGCTCTGAAATGGCTTGGTTCACTGCTTCTCCGGCAATTCGCAGCCCTGCGCCTGCCGCACGGGGGAAGTTCCGTGTTTCCATGCGACGGTAGATTTCTTCTCGGTCATCTTCACTGAGACCACCCCACACGCCGTACGGTTCCCGAGCTCGGATCGCGTAATCCGCACATTCCAGACGGACTGGGCAGGAAGCACACACTCGCTTAGCAGACTGGTCACGTCGGATGCGCGATGATCCCCGTTCATTTTGTGGATGGAAAAACAAAAGTGGATCCGCACTCCGGCAAAGTCCATACTCCTGCCAATGCCATTTGGAATCGAGTGGAACCTGAGCAAGCGGTTGTTGTGGCATGTTCATCACTTCCTTCCCGTGTGTTCTCCCTACCAATGTATGCCTTAGTAGGTGTAGCCCTAGGCAGGACTAAAGTCCTGATCTTCAATCTTTAGTCGCCAATGTGGGTAGATGAATGGTCATTGCGTGGTCATTGCGTGGTCGTTGCGTGGTCGTTGCGTGCCCAGTGGGTGTTATTCGCT
>CAZVLV010000354.1:0-1526 GCA_964628015.1 uncultured Aquiluna sp.
GCCCGAGAGCCATCGCGGCTCCCTGTTCCAACTCAATGGTGCGCGGCTCAATCACCCTTGTAGTCAATCACGACCACCGCTCTAAGAAGCTCTCCCGGGCAGACCTCAGAAAGATGATTCGGGAAATCCCTTCCCTTCATTTGCAATTCCCGACTAATCCAGTCATAATTGTCAACTATGACCACTACAGTCCCTCAACCCCAATCAACGGGGGCAATTCGCTCGAATTTGCCCTCTGTCCAAACCTCGGTCATCGCGGCCGGGGTCGCTGGTTCAGCACTTCTCTTGTGGGGTATCGCTGCCTCTCAAGGATCTGCAAAGTCAGTGCTTTTCCTCCTAGGTCTTGCCCTGGGAGTGACCCTGTTCCATTCCCGTTTCGGATTCACCTCGGCTTGGCGTCAACTTGTCTCTGTTGGCCAAGGGCGCGCACTACAAGCCCACACCGTCATGTTGGCTCTAGCAGTTGTGTTCTTTGCGATCATCTTTGAAATCGGCAGTGGATGGTTCGGGACCACACCAGACGGTTTTTATGCACCCATCACTTTGGCGTTGTTTGTCGGCGCTGCGTTGTTCGGGGTTGGTATGCAATTAGGCGGATCGTGTGCATCAGGAACGTTGTTCGCAACCGGATCTGGAAACTTGGCTGTTGTCATCACTTTGGTGGGCTTCATCACAGGTTCAGGACTCGGCGTTGCAGGATTTGATTTCTGGACAACTGGTAGTGGATTCCAAAAGATTGCTGATCCTGTGTCGTTGCGCACGGAGTTTGGTCTATGGGGCGGCGTTGCCGTATCGCTTGCCATCATCGCAACCATTGCAGTAGTTGCAGAATTAATCATTCGACGTCGTCGTCCACCTGCAATTGAAGCAGTACCTTCCACGGTCGGCGTCGCACGTATTCTGCGTGGTTCATGGCCATTGTGGGCTGGCGCAATTGTGCTTGCAGTATTGAACGCTTTGGTTCTTCTTACCACTGGTCGCCCATGGGGTGTGACGAGTGCCTTTCGCCTCTGGGCATCAAAAATCATGAATGGTGTCGGGCTCGATGTCGGTACATGGTCGTTCTGGAACGAGCGCCCAGGTCTTGATGCATCACTTCTTGCAGACAACACCTCCGTTGCAAACTTCGGCATCATCTTGGGTGCACTTATTGCATCTGCTGCTGCTGGTGCATTTAGCTTCTACAAGAAAGTCCCTGGCCGCACTGTGGCAGCTGGACTTATTGGTGGAGTACTCATGGGATACGGAGCAACTTTTGCATCTGGGTGCAATATCGGCGCATACTTCAGCGGTATCGCATCAGGAAGTTTGCACGGGTACTTGTGGGCCGTCGCCGCACTTGTGGGTACCTACATCGGACTCAAGCTGCGTCCGCTGTTCGCACTCCCCGTACCTAAGCCAACCGATTCCAGTTGCTAATTAGCTTCGATAAAAAATGCCGGTGTTTCTTCGGAAGCACCGGCATTTTTTTTATGCCGACAATGTGTTGCCGTAGATCTGCCACGCCAATGCGCTCTTTGCCGTGA